>DATDYG010000041.1:0-4800 GCA_035289085.1 Candidatus Bilamarchaeaceae archaeon
GGGGTTCCCTTGCCTGGAACGTGTTCCGGTCTTCTCCCCTGATCTTTGTTTCGGTAGATTTCGAAATCTCCATGATAAACTGGGAGGGGTGCCCGGGCAGCGCGTCAAAGAGCTTCAGCAGCTTTCGTTCGCCTCTCTTCTTAAACCGGATGCTCACCTTGGTGCCGCTGATTCCTCCCGCCTGGATCTGTTCCACCCGCAATCCGTCAATAGAGACGTCCGCCCCCTCATACGGGCGCAGCAGTGCCTGCACTACCTCCCCGAACTGTCCCCCGCATACGTTATTCGGTGCGATCGCAACAAAGCGTGATGGGTTCTTCAATTCCTCCCGGCTTAGCCGGAGGAGGTTGACGCCGTATGTTGTTATGGCTACCTGATGCACCCTCCGGGCCTGGATCATGACTGCATTGGTATCCGGACTTGTTTTTTGGCTTAGCATGCAATCTCCTTGTTATAATAAGTAATTATATATGATATAATATTTAAAAACCTATGGGGTGGTGAAATCCGCCGGTCCCTTACCTTTCGGGAAAACCTTCCCCGTGGGCGTTTTGATCGGCAATTGCAGTTCGTTCGCCAGCCGGACCATCTCCCCGGCCGGAATATCCACTTTGCTCACCAGACGCGTCATCTCCCCGAATGCGGTCTTCTCCTTCCCTACCGTTAAACGGTGTTTCTGCAGGATGCCCCCTATCCGTATCCGCACATCCACGTACCCTTGGGAAATTATCCTGTCCAAAGCCGTTTGCATATAATGGAAAAATGCGTCCAACAATATTTTTAAACACTCGTTATCTACAATATTACACCTGTTTTTCCCGTGAGCTTATGGAACTGAACGAACTGGAAACCAAGATCCAAGAACTGGAAACCCAGAAGAACATCCTCATCGACCAGATCAAGCAGCTTAACCGCCGCCTCCGCTACAAACGGTACGAGCAAAAGGCGCTGGAGCCTTTCATCGAACAAACGAAGGATATCCGCATCGGCCCGATCCGCAAGCAGAAAAACGCGGTCGAATTCAGGATCGCCACCCAGGCGTATACGCCCCGCATGGAGCGGGAGTGGCTGAAGCAGGTGAAAAAACTGGAGGTCCAGCTGAAGGAAGTCAGCGAGATCGAATGGGCAAGACGCAAACTAAAGCTGGTGCAGGGGGATATTGTGGAATGCGAAAAGCAGATTTCCGGTGTAGAGCCCGAATTGCAGAAAATACGGGGCGAACTGAATAAGCTCTACGATAATGTGCGTGCTATCCGTGCGGCAGCCAAGCGTATCACCCGGGATAGCGTTGAAGATGATATGGTAACCCTGGCCGATATCGGCATTATCGAGCAGCAGACGAAATAGCTATTTTTGCAATGCCCTCAACCCGTCTTTCAGCATCTTTCCATGGTCGCTTGCCAACTGAGGCAAATCGTTCAAACCAAACCATCTCGCTTCCGCGGCATCGTCCCCTCCATTTACCTCGCCTCCGATGCGCCGGCACAAGTACGTGATCGCAATCATCCTCCGGGGATCCCGGTTCGGATCGCTGTATATGCCGACCAGTGCAACCGGCTCCACATCCAGGCCCGTCTCCTCCTTTGCTTCCCGCTTCAGGCATGCTTCTGCCGTCTCATCGCCTTCCAGTCTTCCACCTGGAATCGCCCACTGCCCTTTGAATGGCTCTACCCCTCGCCTAATCAGTAGCACCTTCCCATCCTCGATAATCAACGCATCGCATGCCAGGGGGCGCATAGGTTATCTCTCCGCTTTAATCATCAGACGCTGTTGACATCGTCACAGCCCGAGGGCTCCGAGGTTGTTCATGTCATCATCCATCTCTTTTAGGTGCACAACCCTTAAAAAATCCAGGTGTCTCATACCTGCCGAGGTGGAATGCATATTGCATATGCTGGTTCGACATCCAGTGAATGAAATCGTCTGGAAAACGCAAAGATATTTATGCAATCGCACGATTTGAAAGCCGCGATGTAAAAGGCCGGCGTGACCAGTAAACCGGAAATCCATTTTCTGTGCGAGTGCTAGCCCATCCGCAATAAAAATAGAAAAAAAGAAATTCCCGTTAAACGTGGAATTTCTTCCGGGCTTCCGCAATCCAGTCCTTGGCTGCGGTCTGTCCGCCTAAACCGAAGGCCAGCCCGATGCCCAGACCAAATGCCAGTCCGAGCGCTTGGATCAAAGTAACGAACGTCTGGGTGATAATCGTGGTGTCAAAGCCCACTGTTGCGAGTCCCATGATAAGCCCCATGAAGATCAGCAGGTATTTTGCGCCATTGCCGATCGTTCGCATGTACAATTCCTTTTCATGGACCTCGAATACTTTTTCTTTGACAAACTCCCCTACGATCGCCGCCGCAATCACCAGTGCCACCGCACCGATCACTGTCGGCCCAAACAACACCACCTGGCCAAGGAAAAGGCTCAGGCTGCCCAGTTGGAACAACGAGAGTGCTACTCCCAGAAAAACCAGGATAACGTAATATTTAACCAATTGTACCAGCACATCGGTTAATTTTACCTTGCCCAGGGAATCCTCTATCCTGTGCGTGGCCAAAAACTTCTCAAACTTAATGAAATCCAAAATTCTCCGTAGAATCCCGGAGACGATTACCGCAACGATCCACCCTACTATTATGATCAGCAGGGCTATGGCTATGTTGGGAACAGCCTCAATGATGCCGGCTACCGTTCGTTCGCCGGTTTGTTGAAGCACAGTTCCTAAATCTCCTATTCCTGAAACCACCATTTCTTCTTCTGCCATACCATCACCATCATTCTTTCTTATTGTTTTTTGGGAGTTAATTTAGACTACAATCCAAAGATTTAAATAGGCTGTGCCGATTTGATGACGTACAGTTTTTCAAAAAAGAACGCCTGTTCCTCCATGATCCTCATTCTATGGCCTCTTTCCCTCAGCTGGTGCTCTGTCAATCCGATGCCATTCAGGCTGCTTTGAATGAACAGCAGCCGTCCACCCGGTGCCAGGTAGCGGGGCGCTTCAGTAAGGAACCGGTCCAATGTTTTTCGTCCATCCGTTCCCCCGTCCAGCGCATCATTCAATGGTCCGTGCACCCTCTCCTGCGGAGCGGTAGGCAGATAGGGCGGGTTGAACAGAATCGCGTCAAACGTTTCACGGATATTTTCAAATAAATTACTCTCGATAAAAGTAACATTTTTTATATTATTTTTCCTTGCATTCTCCCGGGCACATGCGATCGCATGCGTATTTATGTCCACTCCTGTCACGCTATTGCCGGGGATTGCCTCGGCATTGGCCAGGGCCGCAATGCCACACCCGGTTCCCATGTCCAGAATGCGTCCCCTCCATCCCCTTGCGGCCTTTGCGAGCATAAAACTGTCTTCGGCCGGTTCGTATACCCCGGAGTAAACAACCAGTTCCAGTTTTCCGTACTGCATTTGTCGCACCTCTACGTTTAAAAATATCCTATATGAATCCCCTCTAGGTGATGGTGTGGTGACTCTTAAAAATGCATTCCAGGCGGCCAAACGATCGATTTTGCTGGTGGTTATATTCGGCCTCCTCTTTCTTTTATTGACAGCTTTTCTCCCTGAATTTGCCATCGTAGCCGCCCTTTCCATCCCCATCAATTTCTTCCTGTATCTCTATGCGGGCTATACCGCCACCCGGAAAATGAAGCAAAGTGTCATGACCGGCGGCGCTGCCGGTGCCCTGGCCTCTCTCGTATCGGGCATCCTGCTGCTCCTTCTGCAAATCATATTCCTGTTTGCAGGTCTAACTCCTGTTACCGACATGCTTGGCGTGGAGAACACCTCTATACTGGAGGTCGGACTCACCACCGCTACCCTTGGCATCGTGGTGGCCGGCGGTATTACTGCCTTGGTATTCAGTATTGCCGTAAACTTCATCGTCGGCCTCATGGGCGGCTACATGGGCCAAAAGATGTAGTTTTATTCTTTTCTTTCCCTTACTTCTCCTATGCGTGTACATGTAGTCGGCGGCGGGCCTGCCGGAAGCATTGCAGCCCTGTCTGCCCTTCGCCACGGCCATGAAGTAATCCTATCTGAAGAGCACTCCTGTGCCGGATTACCGGTGCATTGCTCGGGTTTATTCTCCAAGGATGGTTTAGAACGATTGAAAGATTTTATTGATTATAAAAAATTAGTCATCAATCCAATTTATGGAGCTATGGTAAATCTAGCCGGTGTTCGACTGGATATTCAACGCTCCCCACCGGTTGCTTTTGTATGCGATCGCAGCGAATTGGATGCAACGCTTGCAAAAAATGCGGAAAATGAAGGAGTAAATGTTGAATATGATAAAAAAATAACAGGCAACTTCGCGTCCAATTATATCATTGGTGCAGATGGGCCATTCTCCTCTATAGCCCGGCAGCTTAATTTCCCCCAAATCTCCAAATACGCCGCCACGCTTCAGGCGGATTTATCATATGCATGTGAAGATCCTCACAAAGTAGAAGTATATCTTAGTAATGAAAAATTCCCCGGGTTCTTTGCCTGGGTCATCCCGCATAGCGAAGAGGAAGCGGAATTCGGCGTAGGTGTCGTCCTTCCCCATTCCGTCAACAAGGCATGGCGCGCCCTGCTTAAAATGAAAGGCGTTTCCTATGCTGGCACACCCAAAGGGGCGGTGATCCCTATTCGTGCAAGGCCCAAAACTGCGGTTACCCATGGAAAATACCGTGTCTGCCTGGTGGGCGATGCGGCCGGCCAGACAAAAGCGACGACAGGCGGCGGCGTCATCTTCGGCGGGCAGTGTGGCATGCTGGCCGGAAAATACATTACCGATCCATGGAA
>DATDYG010000042.1:0-6852 GCA_035289085.1 Candidatus Bilamarchaeaceae archaeon
AACAGATCCTGCTTTCCCTGATTGCACGGAGATTATTCAAATTAAGAAAGAAGGGGAAGATTCCGCCGTTTTTGATGGTGGTGGAGGAGGCGCATAACTTTGCACGGGAAAAGGCCGAAAAGCAGGATGCAACGTCCAAGCGCATTATTGAGACGATTGCCCGGGAAGGAAGAAAGTTCGGTGCTTCGCTCTGCCTGATTTCGCAACGCCCCGTAAACTTAAGTACGACCGCGCTATCCCAGTGCAATACGCACATCATTCTGCGTGTCACGAATCCGAATGATTTGGACCATATCCAGATGAGCAGCGAGGGGATTGATGCACGGATCGTACGTAATATTACCGGGTTGCAGGTAGGCGAGGCGATCATCGTGGGCGAAGCCGTCCGTTATCCTACGTTTGTGCATGTACGCCAGCGAAAATCCCTGAAAAAGGAGAAGGGACTGCCATTGCACCAGCAGGCCCAGCAGTTCGAGCAGGCTGCGGCAGAGAAGGAAAAGCAGGTAGAGGCGTTTTTGTAAATAACTAATTTCATAGAATTAGCTTTTATTATTAAAACAATGATAGCATGATTTAGAACACTTTGAGAGAAATGTTGAAAATGAGGTACTAAATGTATTTGATATGCGGTATTTTTTATTTTTAGACCATGAATATTTTCCTATTTTAATAATTACTTCTTCATCTCCTAAATAATCAAGGAGTTTGTTAAGTGTTTTATCATGAGGCTTATTTTTAAAAGCCTTTTTTATCTCGCTCCAAGACTGCGGCTTTTCTAGGCTGTTCAAATACGTTAATAATTCAAAAGCATGTTTTCGGCTAATTATTTTTTGCATTTTTTCTTTTGTGAAATATTTTCCCATGGACAACGAACCTCTTCAACTAACCTCTTTTGGAATTCGATGAGTTAACTTATCGTTAGGTTTCCTTATTTCTTCGTCGATGTGATTTATCATATTTGGGTTAGTAGTATTTAAATATAAACAAATATGTAAAAAAGAGATGACTAATTTCAAAGTTTATCGCTCTGAACCATTCGATGAACAAATAGAAAAAATGCCGAAAGATTTTAAGGTGTGGGTTGATAAAGTTGAAACTCAACTTGCTGAAAATCCGCATGTTGGAAAGCCCCTAGGATTTCGATGGTTTCGGGAAAAGAAATACGGGAAATTTCGAATATATTATTTGATTTATGAAGAATTTGGCTGTGTATATATGATTGCGCTAAGTGATAAGAAAGAACAACAAAAAACGATCAATACGATAAAGTTATTTTTGAATGACTATAGAAATACAATAGAAAAAATAACAAAGAAAGGCACTATCTAACTCTTCTTACTCTTCCTTCCTGAATAGCTTTTAATCCTTGAACTAAATTATTAAGTAGTTCTTCATCAATTTCAGCTTTTTGTTTGAGTTTTTTATACTCTTGTTTCCTGATTGTAATATATTCGGATACCATACGTAAAATAAAGATAAACTTATTAAAAAACCTTTCGATTAGTTTTTAATCCTTGTAGAATAATGATAAGCATGACCAGTTTGAAAATATTTGCAGTTTTTCTTGTTTTGATCAGCTTTTCCTTCGCCATCCAGCTGGAAAAACCATTTGAACAGGAATTAACCGAGGGAGAGACGATTGACTTGGGAACCATCGGGCCGGGACAAACGGTGACATTGGAGATCCAGCCGGTCGTGGAGAGCGGCGGCATTTACGGCGTGGGAGGACGGTACGATTATGCACTGGCAACGGAGCTGCCGGAAGGATGGAGGAGCACGCCCAGCAAGCTATACGGCGATCCGCTGCAGGTAGCCGTTACCGCTGCACCCGATGCGGCGGAAGGAGAATATATCGCGCAATTGACCATAGTGGATGAGGAGAAGGCCGAACAACTGGGTGATTTGACGTTTCCGCTGCGGATACGCATTGAGCATGACGTCATGGATAGCTCGGTAACGCCCCTTGCTATTACTACGGGTCCGGGCCAGCCAGGCCGGTATTATATCACGGTGAAAAACAAGGGAACAACGAGCGACGTGTTTGAAGTGAGCGTGCAGGGAGCACGGAGATGGGAGTTCAAACGGTACGTGTTTTTACCGCCGCAGAGCGAAAAAACCATTTATTATGAGATCGTCGAGGAGGAAGAGGAATTTTATACACCCATCATCCAGGTGGTTTCCACTTCCAGCGACCTGATCAAGGAGACGCATGAAGTGACATTCCGGGTTCAGCCTACGCTTTTCGGGGATTACCGTGCCATGAACAACGGCATCATGCTCTTCCCGGTTTTTGAGAGTTCGATCTATGCATTGGCCGGCTGGATATCGAACTTTGTGGATTAGTCCGATTTCTTAAAGGTTTTGTCCCAAGAGGAGATATATGGAGAATGCGATTGCGTATATTGTCGAGCAGCTCATGGGAGGCGAGACGGATTTAAAAAGATTGAAAAATGAATCCGCCCGCCGTTTCGGCCTGCAGACGACCCCCCGCAACAGCGAAATCCTGGCGTATGCACGGAAAAAAGGAGCGGTGCAGTTGTTAAAACAGCTGAGAAAACGGCCTATGCGGACGCGTTCCGGTGTCACGCCCATTGCCGTGATGATTAAGCCGCAGGGATCATGTAGTTGGGGGTGCATCTACTGCCCGTTTACGGGAAAGGCGGCGAAAAGCTATACGGGTGAAGAGCCGGCCGCACTCCGTTCCAGACAGAACAATTTCGATCCCTTCCTGCAAACGCAGTCCCGCATAAAACAGTTTGAAAGCTGTGGCCATCCAACCGATAAGTGCGAAGTCATCGTGATGGGCGGGACATTTCTGGCGATGGATAAGGAATACAAAAATTATTTTATTAAAAATATTTACGACGCGCTCAACGAGCGACCTGGTCAGAGCTTGGAAGAAGCAAAACGTATTAACGAAACCGCAAGGCATAGGGCAATTGGATTAACGGTAGAAACCCGGCCGGATATCTGCGTACAGTATGTGGATGAGATACTGAATTTCGGAGCGACACGGGTGGAACTGGGCGTACAGCACCCGGACGATGGGATATATGCAAAAACGAACCGGGGGCACGGAACGAAAGAAGTGGTGGAGACGACAGAAGTGTTGAAGAATGCCGCATTTAAAGTACTGTACCATATCATGCCCGGATTGCCGTTGTCCGGTCCCGAGAAGGATATTGAGATGGTCAAACGGCTTTTTGCGGATGAGCGGTTCCGGCCAGACATGCTCAAGATTTACCCGACGTTAGTGATACCCGGAACGAAATTATACGAGATGCAGCGCAACGGGGAATACGAACCATACGATGCAGAGGAAGCAGCGGAAGTGATTTCCGAATTTTACCGCCATATTCCGGGATACGTCCGCGTCATGCGGATTCAGCGGGACATCCCGGCTACGAAAATCCATGCGGGAGTGAAGAAAAGCAATCTGCGCGAACTGGTGGAAGCCAAACTCCGGGAAAAGGGCATTCCGGTGCAGGAGATACGATATCGCGAGATTGGATGGAAGGAGAATACGCAGCCGTTAGAGATGCACCGGATGGATTACCAAGCCAGCAAAGGAAAAGAGATATTTTTATCCTTTGAAAATGAAAAATGCATTGCAGCATTTTTACGATTGCGAATTCCAGGTGAGAGCATGCGACCGGAAATAAATGAAGAATGTGCCTTGGTGAGAGAATTGCATGTGTATGGAGATGAGGTATCGCTGGCCCAGGAGGGAGCGGTGCAGCACCGCGGGATGGGTTCGCAACTGCTGGAGGAAGCCGAGCGGATAGCAAAGGAGGAGTTTGGCAGAAAAAGAATGGTTGTCATCAGCGGCGTGGGAGTGCGGGAATATTACTATAGGAGAGGGTACCGGATGCATGGAGCGTATGTCGCCAGGGAATTGGCCCAAAAATAGATCAAATGGGTAAAGAGAATTTCATAAAAACAATTTATCCTCTGCGTAAAAATCGCGAAGCAGTTCATCTTTTTGTTTCAACAACTGGAGATAATGGCTCTGGACGGCTTCGTATTCTTTTTCTTCCTCCGGAGGGAATGTTCGGATCTGGCGCTCGGCATTGTAGTACTGCATGCGCCGGGAAACGGTTTTTAATTCGGCCAGAACGGTTTCAAGACCGGATGCTTTTTCCCGTACGATCCAGACCAGATGTTCACCTGTGGAAACCGCAACGTCCAGGCTTTCGGCGAAACCGTTCTTTTTCAGCTCGGCTCCTTTTAGGGATAAAGGAAAATCCAGCCGCTGGAAAAGTCGGAGCGCCCATTTTTGATCGTCGTTGGACAGAAAGGATATATCCACGGAGGAAGGCGGATGCCCCAGCCGAAGCATACCGATGAGGGAAACGCACCGGTCGTATCCTGTTTTATGGAAAAGCAGATTAAGTTTGGCGATGTTTTTCCGGTTTTGGGCATGATAGCGGAGGAAAGAGCGGTATTTTTTTATAGCTGCATATAGCGTTCCCTGCCTGGATCGCAACGCATCGTCCCATTCTTCTCTGGAGGAGGAAACCAGTGTTTGCTGGATACCTTCCCACTGCTGTTCGTGCGGCAGGACCAGTTTAAAGCGGCAGGTGGCAAAGCGGCAATCCTCCTGCAACAGCTGCTTGTCCAGCTCGCGCAGTTGCTGCTGCCAGTTTTCCTTTTTATCCGGAGACCCGATATTGCTGCAAAAGAAAGCGTCCTCTCTCTCCTTTTTCAGAAGTATATAGCGGCAGACATCGGAAATGGTTATCGGCGCGTCCATAATATCACGGTACTGAATAGGATAATAGCGAGTATATAAGAGGGAAAGCACTCGCTGGGCCCCTGGTAGGTGGGAACAGGTACGGTGGGGATGGCTCCAAGGGTTGTATTCATCAGGGTGCTAGGCGGCCGGTCGGAAAGCAGCTCCACCATCTGCGTGTGGATGGAATCCAGGTTATGCGCATACAGAAGAAGCTGATAGACGGTAATGGAATTGGAATCGTTCTCCTGATTTAGATAGACGGCATGCGACTGGTAGATCCGCGCCCATACGGAAGAGTAATTTTCCTGTAAAAGCTGCTCTGTCCGGTTGTTCAATTCTGTATCGGACAGCGCAGCCCAGTCCTCCTGCGTTTCCTGGAAGCTGAGTACAAATGTGGAATCGTAAAGAGAAGCCGCATATTTTCCCTGGTTATACAAAAGGCGGCTGCTGCGTGCATGTTCCTGGATTTCTATAGATGGGAGCTCTACTTCCCCGACGGCTTGGAGGTTTTCCAGTGCCAGCATCTGGAATGCATTCTCATCGATGGCCGGGGAGGTAAGCCCGGGTGCTGGACTGAGTTCACGGAGTTGCTGCGAGACGAAGCACCATGCCTCTCCATACTCAAGCTGGTTGAAGAGGATGTATTTTTCTTCCAGCAGTTCTGCCATTTCTGGATCAACGGATTGCAGACGTTCCTCGGCCCAGGCCTTTCGCAGATCCGCGGCAATCAACCATTCAAAATTTTCATCTGTCTTGAATTTTTCAGGGAGGTTGTTCAGGCACTGTGCAATGGCCGCTTGCTTATTGTAAAGATCCAGCTGGTGGACATCCTGGGAAGCGATGATGGTCACCGCATCGATATAACCCAGAAAAGCCTCGTTGGCAGCGGTAAATACATATCCCTGATCGAGAAGAAACTGCTGCCGGGCGATATCGTCAATATAAAATGAGCGTATAACTTCCTGTTCTTCCTCTTCTGCGGGCAGTGCATCCACGACAGATTGTTCCTGTGCGATCATGCGCTCGGCCAGGGGATGGAAGGGCTCCAGGCGGGGATCAGAATAGGGGATAATGCCACGGGGAATACCCTGGTTTTCGGCAAGCAATTCGGGCTCAGGCGGGAAAACGCCATGCGCCAGGAAATCAATCGCCTGATCGGTATGGGTTACTTCGATAATCTGGATATCGTAGGATTTTTTGATGGGCATCAGGAGGATCCGTTCATGGATGGAAGCCCGGGGGATGACGAAATACCTCATTCCGTTTTGGGCGGCGGCAAGGGCTTTTTCATATATTCCGCCTGCCCGTTCGATATCGCCCCCCGATGCAACCGCACCCGTGATCGTAGCGTCCTCCAGCAGGGGCTCCTCTTTTAAGGCTGCATAGGTAAGGACCGACAGGGCCATGCCGGCACTGGGGCCTTCCACATAGCTGGCGACGTTTCCGCCCTCGATTTTAACCAGGACATCGCACGTGCCAAACTGTTCCCCTGCTGCTTCAAACCCGTACAGCACCGCATCGTGGACCGAAACCTGGGTAGAAACCGCGCTGTAGGGGTAGGTTGTGATGTAGATATCTCCATCGCCCGGAACCAGCCGCACGATCATTTCGACCAGACTTCCGCCGCTTTCCACGATAGCGGGAACAAAGATGCTTTCCGAACCGGTGCACGCGGAGGATGCCATGGGAAGGAAGAGTAGGAACGCTAAGAGATAGTATGGGAGCCGCATAATACCTTTTTTTCAAAAACATTTATATAGCATATTCACCAAATAGTTCTAGCTTTTTTTTGTGGATTTCTATGCCTGCCAACAAGGAAGTACCGGCAAAAACCGTTCGGCAACCGAACCCGTTAAACGATGTTTCGCACGGCCTCCGGCGCCGGGATCCGGATGACAGCGCGTTCAAACGAATCGAACAGATGGGGGCGCAGCTTTCGTCTGCAAATGCAACCGGTCAAAGACAGGTGCAGGAGCAGTTTGTCCAGGCGGTATGCAGCGGGAGAAATTGCAGGGAGATCAGCCAGATGCTGAAGTTTGCCATTGAAAAATTTGGATTTCAAACGGTATACGATGCCATCGGCGGGAGTATCCCGAACAATACGGATTTGCAGCACG
>DATDYG010000043.1:0-6007 GCA_035289085.1 Candidatus Bilamarchaeaceae archaeon
CTGGAGCAGCGGGCGGTTCACCCCCTCCGGCTGCCGGCCCCCCTGTGGTCGGTTCTGCCAGAGGCGCGCTGGGCGTACCTGGCGCTTCGCCCACACAACCCAAAAATAAAAATCCCAAAACCAATCCCAAAACAATCGTTCGCATGGTAATCCAAAATACCTCTTATCGAGCCTTTAAAAACCTAAGCAACCAGCTCCAAAAACCCATCGTAGATTTTCGTAACCGTTAATTTTTCACACCGTACGCCGGTGCCGAGCAACGCGCTCATACTGGGGTTGGTCCGTCCATCGTCTCCGGAAATGAATTCCTTAATGTACGTGCCGGCTTCCGCCGTGACGGATACATGCGCTCGCGTTCCTTCACATCCAATAATTTTCAGTTTTTTTACTTCCCGTTTCCGCACCAAATCCGCCCTCCGGTGCGCAACGCGCTGCGGGGTTTGCTGCTCCAGCACCAGTGGCACCTTTTTCTCCAATTCATATACTCTTTCTTTATCGATTGGCTTTTCCAAAACCACCTCTGCTTCATATTCCTTGTCAAAATGCGAATCGCCGATTAACGTCACAAAATTCCTCCGCACTATCCGCATCCCTTCTACCTTCACCTTGCCGCTGCGGTTGATCTCTTCCTGCACGGCCGGTACATCCACCCGCTCCTCTGGGTTCACCAGCTCCAGCACAAACGGCCGGCCGGCCGTATTCAATGCATCCACGTCCTCCCGTCCCGATGCATGCAGTATATAGTCTTCGGCCTTACTCGCCTGCTTGAACGGTTCGCCGATGACTTCCTCCACTGCATCGTAGTATTTTCCCTTTCCTTTGCATTCGCCGCATCCCTTCCCCTGGCATACTTTGCATATCCATCGCGACTGGGAGAGCAGGGTGAATTTTTTATACCGGCCAAAGAAAAAACGCGGTTCACGGTGCACCTGCACCAATCCATGAAAAAAATCCATCTCCAGGCGCACCGGCGCCTCCATCGCATACCTTTTCCCCTGGCTCTGCAATGCGGCAACAATATGCTGGTTGACCGTCTGCTTGATCGTTTCCGCGTTCAAACTCCTGTCCAGCAATTCCTCCTCCCGTGCCAGCCATTGCTTGGGCACCCGTGTGGAAAGCACAAACCGTTCATTGGTTCCCAACAATGCCACGGCCTTGGCGATCCATTCCTCCAACTGCTCCAGCTGGTTGTTGCAGATGAAACATGCGCCAGGCGGAAATGCGGGATGGGCCTTTTTACAAAACGCGCAAAGAGTATGCATGGCCATCCTACGGAACAATATCCTTATGCGGCTCGCCGGGGAGCGCGTTCTTTATGCGATACCGCTCCACGATCGCATGGGCGCGTTGCACCTTTTCCTGCCGGTCGAATTCCTTTTCCTCAAACAATTCATCAATGTATAACCCAAAATCAATAAGGTTGGTAGATCCGTCCTCCACCATCCGTTCCAGAATCCGCATCACCATCCTTGTCCCCTTGGCGTCGCTGCCCCAGATGCTCAGGCTCAGTGCCATCTGGTTGATGCAATGCGTTTTTTCGCTTTCGTTCATCGTTTTCCAGGTATCGACGATCTTTCCCTTCAATCCATCCGATACACCGGCAAATACATCCACCATATCTACCCATTCCGACTTGCGCTATGCATATTCCATCGCTTCCCCGATTTGTTCTGCGCGTCGAATTCCTTCCGGGGTAAGATACCCCTCCAAACCTCTTAAATCTACGTTGCTTACCTGGGTGCGCCCGTGCGCCGCCCTTTCTCTTTCTATCAAACGCGGGATGCCACCGGGCTTGGTCATGCTGCTCTGTCTTCCTTTTGCCAGTATCTCATCCAATGCGGCGTTTAGCCGCTGTCGGATATCCCGGGCGCCTTCTTCCTTATCCGGTTTCCGGATTACCCGCATCTTTGTATGTTCTCGATGCTTCGGTTCCTCTGCCAACCGGGGTCGCGCATGTCTCCGGGTGGCCACTGCCCGGCGGCGTCTTCTCTCTTCCTCCTCTTTTGGTTCTTCTACTTGTACCGCGCTGCGTTTTCCGCTCATACCCCCTCCTTTGTGCGGAAACTTTTATATTCCTTCTTAGAAGAATTTTTTCAGGTCCTGCTGCTTTCCGCCCAGCTTCAAATCGTATTCGTCGTATCCCAATTCTTTCAAAATCTTCATCACCGCCGGCAGGATCTGGTGGTCGATATAATACTGCACATCGTAATCCTTCGCAAATTCCAGCGGCTCGGCCTTCTCCGAAATGCTCTTGCCGCTGCGGGTAATGACGAATGCAATGCTCGTCCCTTTCTCCACCGGAATCCCGCGTTTAATCGCCTTGTTCGCCGCGGACAGTTCCGGGCTGGCTACCTCATAGCTGCCCGGAGGCTTGTTCAGCTGCGTAACGATAGCCAGTTCCTCCATCTTCACATCGCCGCGTTTCAACCGTTCCACCGTTTCCCGCACAATCGCCACCGCCTTTTCCTTGCTTCCTTCCTTCAGTATCGTGCCCAGCACATCGCGCTGCGTCTGCTTGGCGATCTCGCTCCAGTCCCTCCGGACCAGCTCAAAGCCCCGTATCTTGATCCTTCCATCCTCGCCGAGCAATGCGTATTTCTTTTTCGCCCCCTTTTCCCCGCTTTTCTTGCTGACGAACACCCCGCGCGGATAAAACCCTTCCAGCTCCAGCTCCATCTTGCCGGGCAGTTCTTTGTTTACTTTTTCCAAAAATGCCTGCACCTTCCTTTTATTATCATAAATGACAAAAACCGAGTCCGTATCCGAATAGAGAACCTTCAATCCCTCCTTTTCTGCCGCTTCAATCGTTTCCATGATATGCTTTCTCCCGTATGCCGTCGTACTCTCCGCGCAGCTCCGATTGTACCATCTGGCACGGGCATAGCCGAGATAGCCGTACATGGAGTTGGTTAAAATCTTGACGGCTTGCGAGCGTGCGGAAAGGGCCTCATAGGCCTTGCTGCCCCGTTCCCTTGTTTTCAGTTCCTGCTTCAGCTTTACCCGGAAATCAATCAGGTGACCTACCACCTCGGGTATCAATCCCATCGGTTTTTTCAGGAACTTCGCGCCGGTGGGCGAGAGATAGCAATCATTTTCCGGTGCATCGGGTGCCAATCTATCCGGATCAATATTATACGATACAATGATACTCGGATACAATCCGCGAAAATCCATTACCGCGATGTTATCGTAAATCCCCGGTGCCGGCAGTTTTACGTATGCCCCCTGGATCGGATTGCGGGTGCGTTCCCGGATTTCCGTATCCCCTGGCCGGTTCGGGCTGATCATGCCTTTTGACGCTGCATGGAACATCAACAGGTTTTCAACGAGTTGCCCGCTGCTTCCGATGCTGATGTCGAACAGCGGCAGCTTGGAGATCGTGGCCAGTTCCATCTGCAACGGCAGCAGCATCTCTCCCAGCTCCCGCGTGATCTGCGCATCGCGCAGCGAGTATTCCGCCAGTTTCTCCAGGTTTCCGCTATCCCACATCTTCCACATTTCGCTTTTCTGAATCTCCACCTTTTTTTTCCCCAATACCTCCTGTGCAATATTGTCCAGCGTGAACTGCCGGGCCTTGATGACGCCGATAAATCCGAAAAAACGGGCCGCCGGGTACAAATCCACGTGGATCCTGCCCTGCAGCGCAATGCTGCTCACCAGCCCCTTCCGTACTTTTTTTAACCGGCCGCTGTCTTTTCCCAGCCGCAGCTGGATTTGGAGCAGGTCGGCCCGCGCTTTCAGGTACGGCAGATCAAAATTGGCCGAGTTGTATCCTAATAATACGTCCGGATCCTCTTCCCCTACTATGCTTACCAGCCGCTCAATCATCTCCCGCTCATCTGCCAATACCTGCACAAACCTTTCCCTGCTTTTTTTATAGGTGAGCACGCCCTCTTCCCTGCCCGCATAGCTGATCATGATGACCGGATCTTTCTTTTCCCTCGGACTGCCCACCGGATTGTACGTTTCAATATCAAATGCCAGCGTCGTCAGGTCCGGATGCCCGGGTTCCTTTTTCACAATCTTTTTTATAATCCGGCCTTTTCGTTCGTAGGTGATGATGTCAAAAGGCGAAATCTGCATGTCTAGCATCCACCTTCTTGCAAACGGTATCCGGTATTCATAACAGGTATATGCTATCTGCTCCTTGATGAGCGGCACATCCGGCGGGATATGGCAGTAAAGTTTCAGCAGCTTTTTCCTCTTCCCCTGGACCTCTTTTTCCACCAGTTCCACGCGTAGCGGCGTAACCGTCTGCCCGTCCTTCCGCCTTGCTTCCAGCTTCAGCAGCTCCTCCTCTTTCCCTTCGGGCGCGTCCACGTAAAAGTACGGCTCGTAACGATAGAACAGGTATACCCGCCCCTTCCCTTTCACCAATAAGCGCACGTACGTTTCGTTGTTGCGAATAATATAATCCGCATCCAAAAAATAGGCCCTCTGTTTCTTCATACGTATTCATCGGAGCCCTGTTTTTTAATTACTTCCGAACCCAATTCTGTCATGTACCAGACATTGAGCGGCAAGGAGCCGGCCGAGGTGTTGTTGGCCGCCGCCCGGCAGACGATGGAAAAAAACAACCTGCAGCCGCACCTGGCGATCGTCATAGTCGGAGAGGATAAACCTTCGCAAATTTACGTGAAGAAAAAAAAACAGAAGGCCGAATCCCTGGGCATCCAGGCCACCCTCCATTCCCTGCCGGCAAGCACCAGTGAAAAAGAACTGCTGAAACTGGTGGATAAGCTGAATAGCGATCCGGCAATTCATGGTTTCATCATCCAATCCCCGCTGCCCCCGCAAATCAATACCCAAAAAGTATTTGCCTGCATCGCGCCGGAAAAGGATGTAGACGGCTTCCACCCCCAAAATATGGGAAAAGTGTTTCTAAATATCAATGCCGAGCAGGGGTTTGCCCCTGCCACACCTTCAGGCATAATGTATCTTCTGGATTATTACAAAGTGCCTCTGGAGGGCAAGCATGCCGTCGTAATCGGAAGAAGCAACATCGTCGGCAAGCCGGTTGCGCTTATGCTTTTGCACAAAAATGCGACCGTTACATTATGTCATACTAAAACGCGCGAATTAGCAAAGTATACCAAAGAAGCTGATGTGCTTATTGCTGCAGCAGGCTCGCCAGGCTTAGTAAAGGCAGATATGGTAAAAGAAGGCGCGCATATCATTGATGTAGGAACGACTCGCGTGAAGGTTGGCAACGAGGATAAGGTAGTCGGGGACGTTGATTTTGAGCATGTTATAAAAAAAGCCTATTGCTCGCCTGTGCCCGGCGGCGTTGGCCCGTTAACGGTGGCGATGCTTCTCTCCAATACGGTAAAAGCGGCTTTGCATGCTAAAAAATAGCGAAATAATAACTTAGGTTTTAGGTTGGTTTGAGGCTATCTTTTTCGATATCCGAATAATTTATCATAAGTTGGATGATCGATTATGTATAAGATAAATGCAACAATCTCGATTTGATTACCAGTTAACGTATAAAGCATTCTCCAATGGCCTGTCAATTCAACGCGAAATAAATTCGAGACGTCCAAAGTTTTTGGAATTAACCGATGCGAAATTTTATCGCCATATGTTGGGTTTATCTTTAGAATTTCGCTCTTTTGTTTAATCGATTTCAAAAGTTGCATTTCTTCAGCTGTTCGCCAACAATTCGATTAAGCGCTTCAAATTCTATCCTTGCCTGATCCTTTAGAATAACATGCATTGGTCGTTTATCTTTCATATTTCCAATCCGCCCTCTTTAAGTTTTTCCAGCTCTTCTGGAGGGCGGTAAATCCAAACTATGCCTTTCGTAGTAATAAGAATTTTGCCGCTTTCTTGCAGGTAATCTAAAATTTGTAAAAGCGTGGAATGCATAACTTTTTTAGGAAGCCTTCTTTTTAGCTCTGAAATTTTAATAATTTCTTTAGCTTCCTGCAATACTTTCTCTACCATTAGCACTGTGTTTAGCGTAGGCGAATGCATTAGTTGTACTTGTTCTGTTTGCATAGTTATA
>DATDYG010000044.1:0-5057 GCA_035289085.1 Candidatus Bilamarchaeaceae archaeon
AAGAAAAGATAAACAGTAACTTTTTCACTTCCTCGTTTTTTTCCTTCTCGAATTTAGAAAGCAGCGCGTAGCCTTTCTCATATTCACCTGATTGAAAATAGCTGCTTCCTAATAGGATTGCACAAGGAAGCAGATCCTCCCTTTTGGCAAGGTTGAAGGCCTTTATTGCTCCCGAAATGGCTTCCGGATATCTTTCCAGCCAAAACGCCGCCCTGGCAAGAAGAAAATGGGAAATCATTTCTTTAGGAAACTTTGCTACCGTCTTGTTTGCCAATGAATGGGCCTCCCCATAATCCTTATTCTTAAAATAAATTAGGATCTGCTTTACAAAAGAATCCAGCTTCTCTATCGCCATGCTAGGCTTAGATAACTACCATTTATAAGTATTTTTCCTAATAAATAACTCCATGGCTTCCAACACTGCGCTACACCGGCAGGAAATGCTCGCCGAAAAAGCGAAAAAAGTAAGTGACAGTGTTTTAGAAAATTACCAGCAACGGTTTGGGGCAGTGCTGCCCCAAGATGCAGTAGAACAGGCGCTGAACACCGCGCTGCAAAGATCGAAAACACCCGGCCAGGTAGAAAGAAACGTACGGAAGGTGCTGTTCAGGGAACTTGCCCGGCACGACCCCTATGCGGCCATGCAGCTGGAAATAGGATATTATGAAAAAAAAGGATATAAGGTTTCTGCAGCTGTACGGAACGAGGTCGTGCTCAAAACCAAGAAGATATTTGAAAACGAGGATGCGGCCTATAGGGCATACCAAGATGCGAGCGCTTATCTTAAGCGGCATGTGATTCCAAAGGAACAAATTCCATTAACTGGTCTGATAGCAAAAAAAGAAGCGCCAGAGGAAATGGTTGTAGATGAAAGAAAGGAAAGCGAAATCGTTGATTTAGCTTTCGATGCCTTTAATGCCAGTAACAATGCTTTTCGTTATGCTGTTTTGTTGGGCAAAATCGAAGAAAAGCACAATACTGAATATATGATTTTACATCATGGGGACGACTGGCGTCAAAAGCTAAGCCAAATTAGAGATAAAGAGGAATTTGATAGAGCTCGGAAGTATGCAAGAAATTCGGATGAATATAGGGCTGCTTTTCAAAATTTAAGCGCTGCCCTCCCTCTCATGCATAAAGCGTATGCAGCCCTACATTTTAATAGGACAGGCGAAAGGCTGGTGATGGACAGGATGGAAGAGATCAGAAGCTCCCATATAGATTACGCAGAGCACGTTAAGGGAAATGCTGATATGTACAGCTCTTTAATTGCTCCCATCATAAGGCACGGGCTAGAAAAAGGAAATGAAAGAATAAGAGAGGCAATCCTAGAAGTAGCTAAAACAGAGGGAATCACCGAAGATGAAGTGAAGAAAAATCTAGAGAGCTATATGCGTAATTACAGCGCTCATTTGTTCGATGATCAGATTTTTTCAACGCTTAATAGTTCTCCGGAAATGTTAGCATACATCCGGTACCTTTACCGTGAATACGCTGCTAAAAAAGAGTTATAACCCAAGCCTTGTTTTGATTTTAGAAAAAAGAGCCAATAAGGATTCGTTGGCAAAAGGCAAGTCGCCTTTTGCCCATGCAGAAATATCCTCCTCTATTATGGAGTCGAATAAGGGGCTTCCTGCGCTCATGGCGGTGAAATAGATGGCTAGTAATAATTTATTATATACAACTTCTTGATGCAGATAAGCGCCATCTTTTTTTATATCCTCCATAGTTTTTCGTAACCTGTCCATGAAGGTGGGGTCCTTTCTGGCCTTTTTCTGTAAATCTTTTTCACTTATTCTTCCCCTCAATAAGTCAAAAACTACTTTAACCATCTCTTCGTCTGGATCAGTCTGAGGCGGCTCTGGGAGTGAGGCGTTGGTTATCCCCGGAATGATGGGAATAAGCAAAAACAAACTTCCGAGTTTTGCTTCATCTGGGATACCTGTTGCAAACCTGCCTATGCCAAAACCAGCGCTGCCAACAACGTTAAGCATTCCTGAAAGACGTAACACCCCCAACACAGTTTCTGCATCTTTCAAGTCCGTTTCAACCTGTCTATAGATTGCTAGAAGACCGGTAGGCTGACCAGCATGCCGATATAAGATTTCTCCAATATCCCCCAATATAACTAATGTTTTCGCTTTCCTTTCCCTAATTTCTTTTAAAACAGAATCAGATGATCCGGGTGTTGGTTCCTTTTTTCTTTTTTTAATTTTTCTTCTGGCTTCTTTCAATCTCATCCTCTCCTCTTCTCTTCGGACCTCTCTTTTGTGCTGTTCAAAAAGTTGCTGTTCTATCTGGTATTCAGGGGTTCCCTTTCTTTCTTCCCACGCCAATCTTTCTTTTTTCTTTTCATCTGCTTTTTTGACCAACGCTTTCCTTTCCTCTTCGCTTGAAAAATGAATGCCCTCTAGTTTTGCCAGCTCCCAAATTGCGGTTCTAATTTTATGTACATCGATTTGCAAAAGGTTTTTTTCAACTTGTGCCGGTGTTTCTTTCGGTTTTTCATCTTCCTTTTTGCAGCTGGCCGGAGAGACGGAAAAAAGAAGCGTACCTGCAAGAAGAAAGCGTGATAATCTGGGCAGCGTCCTGTCTTTCCGGACGGGAATCCGCCCCTTTCTTAAGAAATTGTTGCCCATAGGGTTCATATATGATCAATAGCCTTTTTAAAGGGTTGTCCATCCGTGCAACCAGCGTTGCCCGCAGAGCAATGCCACAATCGGACTTTCTACCCCATTCTATTTCCTCTTCCCCATCACCTTTATAATTATATCTAATCATATTTAACCACATGCTTGGGAGAAAAACGCCCCCCTTAAATTATCCCACACGCTTAGTTCCTCCTTCTCCCCGTTCCCGTTTTCTTTCCTTTGCCTTACCCCTGCTTTCGGTAGCATGCGCGGCTCCGCAAGCATCCCATACCATGCCCCAAAAAATCGAGCCGCCCCCCTCTGAAACGTCCAAGCCGTCCTCCTCCGAAACATCCGGGGCCATATCCACGGTGGGCATGGAATGCACTCTGGATGTTAGTGCCGATGGCAAATCTGCCCGGCTGGTGTACATCTGGCGCAACCGGAGAATGGAGCTGGAACTGGATGTCCCCGAAGATCTTCCAAAAAAACTCACCCCCCCACTAGCAATATTCTGCCAGCTCGAAAGGACGATCATCGTTACCCCGGACTATGCTATCCGGACGTTGGGCTGGTACAACCTGTATACGGAGCTGCCATGGCTGGGTTTTATGTATCATCCTGAAAACAAGTTTCTTAGTGGCAATACAGCTCTATGGTGGCTGGAACCGTTGGGAAAAATCATATCTGCTACCGCATCTGAAAATATCTTAAAAGTAGTAACTTCTACCGGCACCTACGACCTTGACATGGATAGGTATCCTGCATCCGTAACGCAGGTGAATTAACTTTATAAATATGAATATACGGTGAATATCATGGAAGCTCAACAAGAAAGAGAAAGCGCACAGACTTCTGTTACTGTTTTTTCGCGAACGCATGGCCCCAAAGCCATCCGTGAAATGTTGGATACTGCCTATAACGGGGCGGTTGCTGGTGCCATGCAGGAATTTAAGAATGAAGCAGGGGGTTACCAAAAAAGGATTATGGATGCATTGCGCGCGGGTAATATGGACGAGGCCATTAGAATAAGGGACAGCATGCCTGAATATCTCGGATTCAACGAAGAGAGACAAAAAGTGGAGATTGGCCTTGGCGTTGAAGGAGGAATGCGAAAAGTAAAACAAACTTTTATTGATGGCGCCATGGAAGTGTTGGATAGCTGTTTATTTGCGAAAGGAGAGGAAACCACGCTAATCAGCCGTATTTCATTTGGATCCTCCATGTATGCGAAATTGCTGGGTCCCCGCCTGGCGGAAACACTCGCTGCGCCCCGTCCATCGCCGCAGGAGCTGAAGGCTTCCATCCCGCCGGGCGAAGACCGGATTCCATTTGCGCAGGCAACTATTCCCAAAGGAAAACTCCCGATCGTCATCGAAACCCATGGCGATACCATTGAAGTGCGGTACGCGGACTGGATTGCCATGGCCGGGCGAAAGCAGGAACACGAGGACTAGCCCCAATCGTAAGATTTATAAACTCTTTTCTCTACAAAAGTGCTACTCGCAAGAAAAGGCCTTGGCTAGCGATATCGCTAAGTAATTCTTACGCCTTATTAATGGTGTTGGTTTGAGAAAAAAGCCCTCGAAAACAATTGATGTGTTAAATCATTTTTTAGTGCCGCCGATGCACGTAATGAAAGAGGAGCAGGCGGCTCTGCTACTTAAAAAACTACAGGTGGAAAAAAACCAGCTTCCGGCCATTCGTTCCAACGATCCTGTTATTCACACTTTAAACGCCGCGATCGGCGATATTGTTGCCATTGAACGAAAGGATGAAACCGGGAAATACCTCGCCTATCGCGTGGTAGTTGGTGTATAGGGGGTTGTATATTATGGATGCGAGCTTAATCGAGGCCTATTACCGTGTAAATCCATTGGTGAAACAACAGCTGGATTCCTACAACAAGTTCATCGACGAGGGCCTTCAAAAGGTCGTCAGCCGCATCGAAAAGATCAAAACCAATGTGGAAGGGTTTGAGCTTAAGCTGGGCAAGGTGCGCATCGAGCAGCCGCGGTACTATGAAGTGAAGGGCGGCTATCGGCAGATCCTTCCGTTGGAAGCGCGCCTGCGCAACATCACCTATGCCTCTCCGTTGTTTCTGGAAATGGTTCCGGTTTTTAACGGTGTGGAACGGCCGACCTACAGCGATGTTTTTATCGGGGAAGTTCCAGTGATGGTAAAATCCAAGCTCTGCTACCTGTCCAATCTGGGCAAAGAAGAGCTGGTGCAGAACGGCGAAGACATCGACGATCCCGGCGGTTATTTTATCGTCAATGGCAGCGAAAGGGTACTGGTCAGCATTGAAGACCTGGTTCCCAACAAGCTTATGGTGACCCATGAGCGGAACGGTATTGTGTCCAAGATTTTTTCCACCCATTACGGCTTCCGTGCCCGGTGCGTGGTAGAACGAAACGCGGAAGGCAT
>DATDYG010000045.1:0-11587 GCA_035289085.1 Candidatus Bilamarchaeaceae archaeon
AGGCAGCTGGGATATTGAAGTGGATATAATTGTGGAAAATACCGGCGAACTGCATAAATTTATCACGGAAATAAAAACAAAATTCGGCCATATAATCGGGAATCATAAATACATTTCAGCAATCGAGGAAAGAATGCTGAACCCGATTAGAGGATATCTATAGATACTAGCACATAATCAACTGCTTGGCGTTCTGCATTTTGCGTTATTCGTTTTTCGTTCGCCCGCATGACGCACAACGACTAACGCATAACAGATGACGCATTGCCTATAGCTCAAAGCTCATAGCCTTTTTTAAAGATTTCCACGCATATGCTGTTATGAGTTCAGAGTTGAGGGTGGGGGATATTATGACACGGAATGTCATCACGATATCCACCGATGAAACGATTGTCGAGGTTGCCAAGCTAATGAAAAAACACGATATTGGATCGGTGATCATAGTGGACGGGCAGAAACGCGCGAAAGGTATTGTTACCGAACGCGATGTGATCCACAAACTGATCGCCGCAGGGAAGGATGTGGCTTCCACAAAAGTGGAAGCGGTAATGAGCAAGCCCCTGCGGGTGATCACACCGGACACCCCGCTGGAAGTAGCCGCGCAGGCGATGCGGAAAAACAACATCAAGCGTTTACCCGTCGTGAATGCGCAAACGCAGCTGGTGGGAATCATCAGCGAAGGGGATATCATGCGCATATTTCCTGCAATCGTGGATTTGTTAGAGGAGCGCGTCGCGCTCCGTTAATAATGGCTGCGCACGGATGGCCCCCGGAGGTATAACCGAGGAGGGTGCGGTCAACAATGCGCAGCCACCTTCATGCTCTTTCTGAACTCGGAGTTCAGCGTATGCGAAAACCGGATCTTTCGCCTGCAGAGGCGAAAAAAATATGCAAGGCATTGATGCGTTCCATGGATCAGCTGCGGCAAGGCATCGTGCTCGTCGAAGGACAGCGGGACCAGCAGGCACTGCAGCGGCTGGGGTGCCATAGGGTTTATGGCATTTCCGGACAGGTCCGGCGGGTGTGCGCCCGGCTGGCGGATACGCACCAGCCGGTGGTGGTGCTCACGGACATGGACCGGACAGGAGCCATGCTGCTGGAGCAGGCATGTGAAGAATTGGAACGCTACAGTATCCGGTGCAAACGGGATCCGCGGACACGCCTGGCCAGGCTGCTTCGTATAAAATATTTCGAGCATCTGGACCGGGCCTATGAAGAATGGATGGAAAACTACAAAAGGAGAAGGTGATGGAGATGGGAAAAACGTATATTGATACCGTAAAGTACATCGTATGTGCCGATTTGGAAATCAACGGGCTGGTGGAAAAACCCGACGTGGTAGGAGCGGTATTCGGGCAGACGGAAGGGTTGTTAGGGGATGAACTTGATCTGCGCGAGCTGCAGAAAAACGGGCGGATCGGCCGGATCGAGGTGGATCTGAATGCGCGGGAAGGAAAAACAAAAGGAAAGATCCGCATTCCCAGCAGCCTGGATATGGTGGAAACATGCATCATTGCCGCGGCACTGGAAACCGTGGACCGGGTAGGACCCTGCGAAGCGCACTTGAATGTGGAGAAAGTAGAGGACACGCGCAGCGCCAAGCGGAAGGTACTGGTGAATCGTGCGAAATACCTGTTGAAGTCGCTGCTCACCCATGAGATTCCGGAAAGCAGGGAGATATCCGAGATGGTCCGCGACGAGGTGAAAACCGCGGAGATCACGGAGTACGGTCCGGACCGGTTGCCGGCGGGTCCCATGCTCCAGCGCCACAATGATATTATTCTGGTGGAAGGACGGGCGGACGTGATCAATCTCTTGAAGAACGACATTGCCAATGCCGTGGCCAATCAGGGAGCCAAGGTCCAGCCCAGTATTGTGCGCCTGTCGAAAGAGAAGGAGATCACGGTATTCCTGGATGGGGATCGCGGAGGCGATATCATCCTCAACGAGCTGGTGCAGGGCGGGATGGAGATCGATTTCGTAGCCCGCGCACCGGCCGGCAAGGAGGTGGAGGAATTGACGCGAAAAGAGCTGATCAAATGCCTTCGCAGCCGGGTGCCGTTTGAGCAAGGAACGAATGGCAAAGAGAAGGGCGGTCGTATGCGCGAACGCCGGCACGAACCTTACCGGGAAGTGCAGGACAAACCTGAGACAGCCCCCGTCGTTACCCGGACAGACTCCCCCGCAACAGCGATGTACGATATATTATCAGAGGACGCTGACACGCAGCCACTGCGACAAGTGGTGCACCCGGCATCGACGGAGTCTGACACACCCCCGCGGCCCATGGACCTGCCGGCGCTGCTGGATGAACTGACGGCATTGAGCAACAGTTTACGTGCGCGTTTTTACAACAGCAGCTTCCAGAAAGTCCGGGAAGTGCAGGTGCGCGACGTGATCAAGGCACTGGACGAATCCAAAGACGTGACGGCCATCGTGTTTGACGGCATCATCACGCAGCGGCTGGTGGACCTCGCCGCCAGCAAGGGCGTGAAAAAGATCGTGGGCGTGAAAAAGGGCAACGTGAACAAAACGCCGGAGGGCGTGGAGATTTACACCAAAAGCCGGTAGGCATTATTTGGAGTTGTATAAAAAAGGATGCAACTGTATGATTTAAAAATATACATTTGTATATTATTTTATGCAATTCAGGGATTTTGCCGAAAACTTGCTTGGTTCGAAAGTTAAAATAAAGATACTACGGCGCCTGCTTACTGACGAAACCATAACGAGCGAGCGTGAGCTGGCAAGACTTATTGGTGTTTCCCCAGGTGCTGCCAACCGAGTTTTAAAAGAGCTTCACGAAGCAAATTTGATTTCGCCCCTAAGGGTTGGGGCTGCTACTGTTTGGCAACTGAATAAAGTTAGCTATGCGTATGTGTTTTTAACTAAATTTGCAGAGAAGATAAAAACAACGCCTTTAGTAGACCTAAAGAAAATGATAGAAAACTATCTTCAACATGGATGGAGAGATTATATTGTGAGGGCACGATTGCCTGAACCTGTGATTCAAAAAGCAGTTATTTTTGGTTCTATAGCAGAAGGTACGGAATTATTCAGCAGTGATATTGACCTGTTTGTTCTGGTTGAAAATAAACAAGAACGACAAAAAGCGGATGTCTATCTAACCTATTTAGGAAATTACGTTATTGCAGAATATGGCAATAGACTTTCTCTCCATATTTTTACCCATAAAGATTTACAAAATCCCAAAAACAAAAAATTCCTGGAAAATGTAAAGAAAGGCATGGTGGTGTTTGAAAAATGAAGACGCGACCGGTAGATCGGTTTCATGCAAAGGATTACCTGCAAAGGGCAGAGGAATGCAGGTATGCAATGGACCGGGCATTGGAAGATGGAAAATGGAATGCCTGCATGATAAATGCGATTCATTGCGCGATATCGGCCGCGGACGCTTTTTGCGTCTATAAGAAAGGTCTGCGGAGCGCAGGAGAAAGCCACTTTGAAGCGATTACCTTGTTTTCCAGCATCGATCCGAACGATCCCGGCATCATGCAGGGGGTACAGCATTTATCGGCGTTGATAAGCATAAAATCGCAGGCAGAATATGGAGAGCGGTTGATGAATAAAAACAATGCCATCCAGGCCGTAAAGCACGCGGAGCGGTTGTTCGACTTTGTTAAAGAGAAGATAAAATAATCAGATGCTATCCTTTGAGACAGGTTGGATTTCCACAGGGGAACCTGAAGAAGGAATCTGCATGGCATGGATGAGATATCGGTTGGAATCCGAACAGACCACAATGCCCACCATCTGCTGGTTTGGATCGGTCACTACAAAGAAATTCGAACCGGGGGAGAGGGGTATACTCACGCTGCCGCCATCGGAGAATTGCAATCCAAAAAGATACATGTCGGGATCGTTTGGAAGACGGTAGGCCATTGCCACGGCAACCAGCCTGCCATCTATCAGGATTCGTTGGGGTATTTGAGGTGGCAGCAGGACACCTTGCCCCTCGCATCTTTCCACCATGGGAGGTTTCATAATTTTTGGGGGCATACGCGCACAGGAAGCACCTGCGATGGCAAGGGCAGCGATTCTAAGTCTTTGCATGCTGATCAGCGGTACACGTAGATATCCAGGTAGGCCAGTCCGGCCCGTTCTTCCGTCGAATTGTACAGGCTGACGACTTTGCGCACGCGGGTGATTTCGGTGAGGATGGGACGGAGGTTGTCCACGTTTTCGCCCAGCACGTGCTCGCCGTTGAGGAAGATGCTGATATCGTAGGCCGTGCCCAGTTTTCCTTTCAGTTCTCCCGCAGATAGGGTAGCGCAGGACGCCAGTTTTTCATCGTCCAGCCGGCGATCGCTCCAGGAAATGGCCAGCCCGAGCGAGGTCATTTCCGCACAATCCGTGGTAACAGGGCTTCCGGGGGTTAGCAACGCCTCGCCAATGCGCAACGCTTCGAACCCCATCGGACTGCTCTGGTGCTCCAGGCCGGTGCGCAGGCTGTGCCAGGTGGAAAGCAGGGTAACCAGCGCCAGAATGAATATGACCGAAGCCACGATGGCATCAAAGCTGAAGTATTGTCCACGCATATTAATCCTGCCTCACCAACAGTTTTTCCCCATCATTGTAAAGATGCACGACCGATCCGCAGTCGTCGCTTTGCAGAACCCCGTCCGCCAGGCAGCCCTGCAAATCGTACGCATAGCCGGGAAGGGCATAGAGATAGTTTACTTCTCCGCCGCTCGACTGCCAGGTAAGAACGAACAGGGAATTTTCCAGATCAAACACCACTTCGTAGGGCCGGCCCAGCAGCTTCTGGGGAATGGACATATCATAGGAAAAACCCGAACCGGCGATGGAGGATAGGCGCAATGCCTCGGCAATGGTTTCCCCCTGCTCACGGGCAACAATGGCCTCGCGCAGCGGAATTTCACTGTTTTGCATCAGCGTGATGATGGAGAAGGCTGCCAGGAGTACGAATAGGAAAACCCCTGCATATAAAAAAAACTCAATCGCTACCTGACCCTTAGCCACGGACCGTCACCTCCTGATCGGCGTTTACGTTTAGTTCCAGTGCAACCAGCCCCCGTTTCTCCAGCGTGGTTTCTTCCACGGAGGCAAACAGCGGTGCAACCGCATGGTACTCGCCGCTTTCGGTTTCGATGACAATGGTCACTTCCCGGTTTCCGATATGCAGTACCTGGGTGGAGATGGGCAGGCTGAGCAGCACCGTCCGTTTCGCGCCGCTTCCTTCGGCGTAGATTTCGTTGATGCTGTCCGCCAGGGCGCGGGCGCTGCCATCCGCCTGCACCAACGTGGCGTTTTCCAGTCCAATCTGCGAAAGGCTGAGCAGCAGCAGTACTACCGGTATGGTAAAGGCTACCACCACGCCCAGCGTTACCAGCAATTCCAGTGAAACTTGTGCGCGCATCAACAACTCGCCCTCGCATCCTCATCCTCGCAATGGATTTGGTTATCCAGATAATCGGAACGGCCATCCTCTCCTAAACGGAAGTGGCCGATGGGGGATGAACCGCTGCAGGCAGCGGTATTTTTGCATCCGGGCATCCCGCGCACCCGGACGCCTTCCTGACCATTGAACAATTCCCGGTCCAGCCGGCTCAGATCATCATCAAAGAACGCGGGGACCGGCGCGTTTTCCCCTTCGCCGCCGATATAGCCGCCTACCAGCATAGTCTCAATGCCCAGCGAGCTCGTACGCTCGTAGCTTTCGGGCAGCAGCCGCTGGAGATAGGAGGGAGCCGCATCGTTTTGCGTATAGTATCCGCACAGGGTAAAGTCGCGGAGGTTTTCGATGTTGAATACCTGCACGCCGGCCCATTTGCGGCCGGGTTCAGCCAATATTCCCCCAGACCCCCGGAGATGGTATTGGGCGATGAACAGCACCGCCGGCGTACCATCGGGTGCTTTGGGATCCAGGGCATCCATGTTGAAATCTCTGTCCACCATAAACGGCTGTTCGGTCGCAAGGGCGGAGAGGATGGTGGGATTGCAGTCGCCATCAAAGACGATCGGGTTGAACGTATCGGTTTCAATGGAACCGCAGGCAGTGGATTCAGAACCCGGGGAACTCGTGAGGATGTACGCGCCGAAATCTGTGTAGGGCGTGCTGCCGCCCAGCGAGGTGATTTCCTCGTACGTTCCTACCAGGATATAGAAAGGACGGTCGATGAGCGGCACATCATCCGCGTTATCGGCATGCACCAGTTTTCCGTAAAACCACCCCTGCCCTCCTTCACCGGGTGGCAATTCGATGGGGCGGGTTGCAGAGGGCGATGGATAATCGTCATGGAAGAAGAACTGTTTCTCCAATGCATATGCATCCTCCATACCATGCAATGATGCTTCGCGGGCCGCGGCAGGATCGATAAAGCCGTCGATGCGAACGCTGTTATGAATAGCGTATTCCTTTTCTATCTGCGTTCGGCCCTCCCGGCTCTCTGCCTGGAGGGAGAAGACGAGGGTATATTCCACGCTTTGCGGATCGGACTGGTCGATGGAAAATTCTTCGATCTCGTAGTCGGTAACGCGATAGCCGATTTCATTCAGGCTGCCATTGAGTTTTTCTACCCAGTCTTCCAGCGAATCGGTTCCAAGGACGAGCGCACCACCGCTTTCGAAATTGTCCGCGTCCGCCAGGCCGGCAATGACCAGCTGCCCCATGCTCTGGCGGATGTAGAAAAATTCATCGTCCCCCGGTCCTTCGCGAACGGCACTCTGCTGGGCGCGGCTGTTGAGCACGTATAAACTGTTGTAGACGATAATGCTGGTTATCCGCTGTACTTCGTCTTCGCCTACCTGGTTGAGAACGGTTTGGGCGTTTTTCAGTGCGAACCGCTCTGCCAGACGCTGCTCGGCGATCTGCACGCTGGTCGTCCATGCGCCAATCGAGAGTAGGATATAGCCCAGCAGCAGGAAGATGACGATGGAAAAGAAAAACCCTCTCATGTGTAGATCACCAAACGGACGAGCTGGACATTGGCGGAGCTGACCGGATAGGCACCCAGCGGCGGCGTACCGCAGGCAACGATACCGCCGGTGCACGTCCGATAGGAATAGGGGTTGCTGGGTTCGGGCAATGCATCGCTGTACTGGAAGGCCAGGGCATAGGAACCCACGCTCATCCTGCGGGCTCCGGGCGGCCGACCGGCCTCTCCGGCGCTATCGTACAATACCTGCCATGCGCTGTTTTCACGCGTTTCCAGGCGATAGCCATACGAAGCATGGATGTGTTCGTCCAGAATGAACGGGATGTTTTGCCGGTCGCTGGAACGGTATACAAGATATTCCAGCATGTTAATGCTATCGCCGCTACAGCTGTCTTCCCGGGCAAATACCTCGTTGCTGTCGCACGGCGTAAGCTGAAGCGCGTTAAGCGTATCGCTGGAAAGTGCGTGGGCCTGCGCCAGGGCGGCATGGTATCCGGAAGGAACGCTGGAAAAGAAAATAAGCGAATACACCGCTACAAGGGCGAGTGTGAATGCGACAAATGCATCAACCGAAAAAATGAATGCACGCATGGGATTATTTCGTCTACAACCATTTAAAAATTATGATCGTTGCGTATGCATTCCCCATATGCGCTGCCGCACTCGTTGCAGAGGCGGTATCCCACCACACAGGCGTTTTCCACGCAGGATGCCCGGCTGCCGGGCGGGCATACCTGCGGAACATTGCACCCGCTCCATCTTCCGTTTAAGCATGCACGTTCTCCGCCGCATCCCTCAACCGTGCAGGACTGGGTTTCCCCATCACTACAGGAAGAGGTGGCTGCCGGCGTTTCCGTGGGCAACACGGGCGGGGGCGTAGGAAGGAAAAACAGGAAATAGATAAATGCCGCAAATACCAGCGCAAAGAGCGCAACGCCGTGCCAGCTATCCATAGCGCAGTTCAACCCGCTGGGAGGTATCGAACAATGATCGTATGGACTGGAGGTTGAATAATCCCGAAGGGGCTTCCAGGATGGGAATGTCGCATGTCTGGATGTTTTCGGAAGGGATACCGGCCAGCTCGGCGGCCTTATTGATCGCATCCTGCTTTCTTCCCAATGCATCCACCATCCCGATCCGGTAGGCCTGGCGACCGCTGAGCACCCGCCCGTCCAGGATCTCATCGAACGCTTCCCGATCGAGCCGGTCTCCCCGGTTTTCTATGACTACGGACTGGAATTCCTCGAATACCTCATCGATCAACGCCTGGAAGATGGCGCGTTCTTCATCGCTCATTTCCCGGAACATGCTGCCGATGTCCTTGTGGGCACCGGACTGGACGGTGGTGACGTCTACGCCAATATCATCGAGTAAACCACTCATCTCCGTGAAGGTGGCAACCACACCGATGCTGCCGGTCAGCGCGTCCGGATCGGATACGATGTAGTCGGTAGGCGTGGCAATGTAGTAGCCGCCCGAGGCCGCCACTTCGCGGAAGTACGCAACCTTCGGCCTGCTGACGTCTTGGATAGCATCGTAGACTTCATGCGTGGCCACCACGCTGCCGCCCGGCGAATTGATGACAAATACTACCGCGGCGATATCATCGCGATCGTTTAGCCCGCGGATAATAGCGGCGATCTCCTCCGAACCAGCTGTTCCTTCACCAAATACACCGGGCGGAACGCCTTCGGTAACAAGCTCCTGCCCGATGCTGACGACGCCTATGCACTGACCGAATAAATCCGGAAAGCCCTCGGAAAGGAGAAAGGTAAACGCGATCAACAGCACAAAACCGACGGCCAGCAGCAGCAATCCGCCGTATATCCACCACCGGCCGGTGGAGCGTTTGGGCTTAATAGGATCTTTCATAAGATGGATAAACATGACATAAATATAAAGCTTGAGATTTCTAACTAAAAATGTGGTATCGTACATTGACCTTTTGGTTTTTATTTTACCCAGCTACCTGGCCAATTCGACTCCGGTGTTACTGGGTGGCGGCACGCCGATGGATTTCGGAAAGCGGTTTTTTGACGGGCAGCGGATCTTAGGCAAGAGCAAAACGTGGAGAGGATTCTTTGCAGGGGTGGCAGCCGGAACGGCGGGCGGCGCACTAATTTCTCTCGTTTATTTCTCGCCGTTTTTTGCGACGCCCCAGCTGCACGTGGCTTCTGCATTTTTACTGGCGCTGGGCACGATGACGGGCGATGCGATGGGGAGTTTCATGAAACGGCGGATGAAGCTGCCTTCGGGCAAGCCGTTTTTCCTGGATTCCATCCTGTTTCTGGTCGTTGCGCTGGCATTCGCCCTGCCAGCCACGGCCCTTACACCGTATGCGCCGGAGGCACTGGCATTCTTAATAATATTGACGATCATCCTGCATCCGCTGAGCAACTGGGTGGCGAACAGACTGGGAATGAAACGGGTGCCGTGGTAAGTTTTTTTAGATGAAAGCCATCCAACGCCTATCTTTATAAATCCTTTTTTCCATTAATTATAACATATGTCTGCTACCCGATTCCATACCCGGCAATATTCCCGTATGCCCGGGGCCCAGCGGCAGCTTATCTGCCGAGGGGATGAAGCGGTGGTATCGCGGCTTCGCCGTTGCGCCGATCCGGCATTGGAAGGGCTGGTGGAAAGAAGGCAGCCGGTTGCTCCATTGAATCAAAAACTGATCCAGAAAACGGTGCATATACAGGGCATAAGGCATATCCTGGCACCCAATAGAGAAGCCTATCATGCCCTATTATATTATGCCGTCCGTATCGCGCGGCTGCTCTATCCGGAAAATTTCGTGCATTTCCACGCATGGCGGATGAGCAGGATAGGAAGGACTACGCATTCGCTCATTTACTCGGATTTTGTGCCGGATGGGAACGGAAGGATAGAGCGCATGGGACAGCAGGCCAGGGCATTTTATGCCGCAAGGGACAGGAGTGGGGATGAGACGGAACGGATAAGGCTAAGGGCAGACCAGGAGGAACACCGGCTTAATCCCAACCTGCCCTTTTTCAAAGAAACGCTTGCATGTAAAGGAATTATATTGAATCATCCAGAGGCAAACTATCACCTGCACGATGGTAAAACCGTATTTTTTGAGGTGGACGGCATTGACTTTACGAAACTGGCGCAGCTGCTGGATGAGGTGCAACACCGCATTCTGCCGGACGTCATCCGGTTGTACCTGGCACTCGTGGCATGGCAATGCGAAATCCTGCAGGAGCGAGGTGCTTCAGGCAGGAATGCAATCCTCAGGCGAAATGCGCAAGAACTGGCGGATGTGTTTGGATCCGGTGGATTGGAGGAATTTGCGCGGTTTGTAGAACAGAACGAGCAGCATATGTATATGCCTATAAGAGGGATACCACCTCCGGATATATTCATACTCCATCCCCGATACTGGTGATGCGTTTTTTAAACTGCTTTAAGTAAGCAATGCATGGCAAGGCTGGATGCGAAAACCATTCAGGAAGCGCGCAAGGCCGGCAAGCTCGTAGAGCATAAAGAAGCGGTACGCTACTATAGGTTTCGGGAGGATTTTCGGCAAATCCCACGCGGGACGGTGCTGCTGCCTAAGCGAATTATCTGGGGATTTCCGCACATTCCGAGGATTTTCAGGTTTAAGGAAGGAGTGGAACGGAACATTGCAGGTTCCTTTTATATCGAAGAAAAAATCGATGGATTCAATGTAAGGATCGCACAAATCGATGGGAAAATATACGCGTTTTCCAGGGGGGGATTCCTGGATCTGTTTGTCACCGAGAAAGCGGATACGCCGGAAATGAAAAAATTCTTCCAGGCATTTCCCGGCTACGTACTCTGCGGGGAGATGGTCGGCAATACGCCGTATACGCCGCCTACGAAAAAGTTCGATACGAAGCTTTTCGTATTTGACATGGATACGGGCAATGGGGATTACCTCTCCTGCAGCGAAAAATACTGGCTGCTGGAGAAGTACGGGCTGGATTCGGTTCCGGTGCTGGGAAAATTTTCCGGCACAAAGAACGGGATGCGCATCGCGCTTTCCCTGCTGAAGGCGAAGAAAGAGGGCATGGTGATCAAGTCCGCGGATAGGAAAAAGGCCGTGAAGTTCGTCACGCCGTATGCGGATATCGAGGATATTGGGAGGAACATGGCGTTGCTGTTTGACATGCCCCAGGGATTTTTCCTGCAGCGGGTTTTGCGATCAGGAATTTTCATAAAAGATTTCCAACTATCGCATAGCGAATACGCTAAACGATTGGGGAATGCATTCTACGAAGGGCTAAAAGATGGCTTGGAGCAGATTGAACAAAACGGACAAATTAGCGAGGAGTTTGAGGTTTTGATTAACGATAGGAGAATCTGGAACGCGATAAAAAAGCACACCAGCAGGGAAGTGAAACTGGAAAGGATATTCGAGCGGGAGGAAAAAGACGGCATCCGCATCCGCTTCAGAAAAATTTACAAAAGGACGGGCAAAAAACTGCGGGATTTTATGGCTGGGAAGCCGCTGGTGGATTGAACCATCATCTTTTTAGTGCTGTGTTGCACAACTAGCATAGTCCCCACGTCGTAAAGCTTATGTTTTTTTCCTGATTTCATGCCTTGCAGACCTGACCAGCCTGCATGTGAATCCCATGGCAAGGAAAAGATTTGGTAAGCGTAAGCAAGGCAAGAAA
>DATDYG010000046.1:0-2609 GCA_035289085.1 Candidatus Bilamarchaeaceae archaeon
ATTTCGATTTCACTGCCTAATGTCAAATCCATTGGAACAAATGCCAAGCCAATCGGCTTTTGAAGCGTAGGTGAGAAAATACCGCTGGTAACGTAATCAAATTTTTCTCCATTGATATAAACTTCATTACCATGGCGCGGCACCGCACGCTCAAGCAATTCGAAACCAACAAGCTTGCGTTTAATCGGCTTCTCCAATAATGCCTTTTTTCCTATGAAATTTTCTTTTTCCATTTTCACGGTCCATTTTAATGGCGCTTCTAATGGCGTGACATCCTGTGTAATATCGTTTCCATAAAGCATTAAGCCTGATTCTAAGCGTAGCGAATCTCTCGCTCCTAAACCGCACGGCTTGATTCCAAATTCTTTCCCTGCTTCCATGACGGCATTCCATATTTTTTCTGCCTGGATGGCCTGGAAATATATTTCAAACCCATCCTCACCTGTATAACCCGTCCGTGAAACTAGGCAGTTTATGCCGGCTATGTCTGTATCGATAAAATGGAAGGGTTTTAGCCGGGATAAATCGGATTCCGTTGACTTCTGCAGCGTGGCTTCGGCTTTCGGGCCCTGCAACGCTACCTCCGCAATATCCACACTATGGTTCTGCACGTTTGCGCCTTCAGAATGTTGTTGCATCCACTGGAAATCCTTTTCGATATTGGAGGCGTTGACTACTATCAAGAATTTATCTTCCGAAAACTTGTAAACCAGCAGATCATCCACGATGCCGCCGTGTTCATAGCACATGGGCGAATAAAGGATCTGGCCATCGGATATCTTGGATACGTCGTTGGTGATTAAATTTTGTACGAACGGAAATGCCTTTTCCCCGGTGGCATATACTTCGCCCATGTGGGAAACATCAAACAGCCCTACTGCATTGCGGACGGCGTTATGCTCATCGATAATGCCGGTATACTGCACCGGCATCTCCCACCCACCGAAAGGAACGAGTTTGGCCCCTAAGGATTCGTGTATATCATATAGGGGGGTACGTTTCAAGTCCGACATTGGGATTAATTGGAAAGAAAAGTATAAAAGATGGCACCGTACTATTGGGCGGTTTCAGGAGCCTCGAAAATAACCCGTTCTCTTCCGCCAGATAATTCGATTATATCGGATTCCAGCCTGAACTGGGCGGAATTGCCTTTCCCCGTAACAAAGGCTTTGACCTCTCCGGGTAAAGCAGCACCCTCTTTCCATCGTTCTTGATTTCCACTAAAAGCTACAGTAAGAACAACCGCGCCCTCGTAAATTCTCGTAGAGGCTGCAGGTGAAAGCACCTCTAACTCCACCGCACCGTCCGTAAGCTCGACACTACCAGGACGCTGCGCATCACGGGTGTGGCTGGGTTCAACCTGTAATTTTTCACCAAGAAATCTCAATACGTCATCTGTAATTTTGCGCTCCATACCACTGAATGTGTTCATCATTGCCATAGTAAGGTCTGCGCCTCTCTTTCCTGGAAATTCAGAAAAGTGAACATCCCTCGAACGGAACCTTAAAGTTCTCATTTTCCCACCCCGTTATTTATATTATATGGGAAGATTTAATAATGTGTTTTTTGGTGTAGACGAGGGTTGAAAGCAATCTATTTTTATTTGCTTATGAATTTAGTTCTAAACATGCAAAAACTCGGTACGATTGTTGCGCTTCCGGATTCTCCGTCTACTACGCAATTTTCTTTTGTGCTGGATAAGAATGCACAGGTGAAAAAAGGCCAGTATGTGCAAACAGGGGATTCGGGAACGCTAACGATCGGTTATATTAATGAGATCACGAAGGCGAACCGGTATTTCGAACGCGCGGAGAGTGTATCAGAATTCGAACGGCACCGGGAGATGAAGGACGTTTTTCCGGTAGGGGAATGGGAATATACGCTAGGCGAGGTAAAGATCGTGGGCAGTTGGAGCAATGGCGCGTTCCAGCGGACGTATACGCCGCCTCCGCCAGGGAACAAGATAGTTCCGGCGGATGAGGAATTGTTGAAGAACCTGCTGCATTTCGAGGAAAACGGATTGGATATTGGAAAATTGCAGCATCACGATATTGATGTTAAGCTGGACCTGACGAAACTGCTGCAGAAGCATGTAGCGATTTTAGCCATGAGCGGCGCGGGCAAATCGCACCTGGCAAGCGTATTGATGGAGGAACTGCTGGACCGGAGGAAGGAAGAGGGGCGGATCGCGCTGGTTGTCATAGATATTCATGGGGAATATTTTGGATTTCAAAGCGATATGAGGTACGGCAGCAAGGTTAAGGTTATCCATGGCAAGGACATTTGCATTCCGTTACGAAAGGTTTCTCCGGAACAGATGGAGGAATGGGTGGAATTATCCTATCCCCAGAAGGAACTGCTGCGGAAGACGATGGGAGAGCTGCGGAAGAAGGAATATGGATTCAAGGAGCTGATGGAGAAGGTGGATGCGGAAGAATCGGCCACGGAAAACGTGAAGCGGACGTTGAAACGAAGTTTAGGCGAGTTGCGCCGTTATCGTTTCCTTTCTCGGAACAAGGAGCATCCGCGTCTGCTGCAGGAAATAAAACCCGGGGAAATGCTATTGGTGGATTTCAGCGACAGCGATTCCCTGCGGAAGAAACAGATCC
>DATDYG010000047.1:0-9791 GCA_035289085.1 Candidatus Bilamarchaeaceae archaeon
GCCAGCAACATCACCAGCTTCACGGATGCTACGACGAACACCTCCCACAACAACCTCACCACTTCCTACGGATCCATCTTCTTCCATAACGCCGTCAACCTCACCATCAAACTCATGTCCCTCAGTGATTCCAGTGCCACGACTACGGGTTGTGCCGAGTTCTCTGCCACGTGCACGTTGATCACGCCCGGCAACAACGTCGTCAACATCACCAACACCTCGGATTCCTCCAGCATCAACCTCGGTATGTTCTACGATTCCAGCCAGGAGGACCGTATCGCCCTGATCAACGTATCCCGGTACAACATCACCGCCAGCGGCTGGGAGAGCCGCAGCAGGACCAACATCAGCAGCAGTGAACAATCCATCCGCCTGGACGGCATCAACAGCTTCCCCTTCATTACCCATGGTGTGGTTAACTATTCTTCCATTAGTCCTACGCTTGTTGTTAACTTAATATCTCCGAACTCTTCTGTCACACTTTGCGGTGGCGACTTCTCCAGCTGCCAGCTCAATATGACCTGCCAGTACAACTGCACTGGCGGCGGCACGTGCAGTGATATCAACATCTTTGCAGAGTTTAGAAACAATAGCGTCGACCTATTCAAGAATATCTCTGGCAGCGCGCTCGATCAGTTACGGCTTAACGGTAGCGAAACCAACCCCCATAGCGTTTCGAATCTTGCCTCTGGTAGTACGGCCAATACCAGCTTTATCATCCGAAGCAATCTTGCCGGCAGCAACAACACCATCCGTTGCGGTGGTGACTCCAGCAATGCTGGCCAGTCAATAGGTGAACTATGGGTCAATATCAGTGTGAATGCCTTTATTGATACCAGTATTAATATAAGCGATATTCCGTTTGGTAATGTTAATCCCACTACAGAAAACAATCCATCCTTATCCAATCCTGCTAATCTCATCAATACCCAAAACAGCAACACACTCATCGATATCTACACGAATGCCACCAACCTGACTTCAGGCTCCAACCGCATTGCTTTCCTCAACCTTAGCATCGCCACCGGAAACACACCCACGGCATCCACCCCATTAAATGAAAGCGGTTATCTCAACGGTACCGGCGCCAACCAAGGATATATTGAAAACATGACTATTAATTCTTCCGTCCAGCTCTTCTGGTTCCTGGATGTAGAAACAGGCCAAACGGCCGGTATTTACAACGGTTCATCCGTTATACATTCGGTCGAAGACGGGGTTGCTCCATGACAGGCAAAAAAACACTCCGAAACTTATATAAGTTCTTAGAGCTGTTAAAAATCAGAAGTCCCCAGAGCGGGTTTCCTATGACGGAACAAAAAGCCAAAAACTCCAGAGAGCTGCTTCCTTTTACTTTAGCTTTTTTAATTACTATGATCGTCATTGGTTATTACGCAGCCATGGTGTATGCAGCTTCAGAAGACCAAACGCTGGGTTCTTCGGCTACCGTTAATGCATTTGTAGAAACTTCAATGAATGTGTCGTCCATCCCGTTCGGTACCCTGGATCCGGCTACCCAAAACAATCCCTCCCTATCCAATCCTGCCAATCTCACCAACACGGCAAACAGCAACACCGCCGTTGATATCTATATGAACGCCACCAACCTGACTTCAGGCTCCAACCGCATTGCTTTCCTCAACCTTAGCATCGCCACCGGAAACACACCCACGGCATCCACCCCATTAAATGAAAGCGGTTATATCAACGGCAGCAGCGCCAACCAGGGCTATATTGAAAATCTTTCTCGAAATAGCTCTATCAATTTATTCTGGTTCCTGGATGTGGAACCCGGACAGGCAGGAGGTACCTACAACGGTTCCCTTGTTATACGTGCAGTAGCCAATGATGAAGCGCCTTAATTTCGTCGACTGTGTTACACAACTACAAACTCCTTACTTTTGCATCTAGCTGCATCTCTCCGTAGAAACCTGTAGATGTCGTCTCCTGTCTTTCTCTGCTCCATCAGCCGATTAGGGTTTCTCTCAGGTGATGCAACAGCCTTATTTCGTCTACATCACGTCAGATTTTAAAACATAGCTTTCCTTGTTAATCTATGCGGTATTTCATTTTCTTACTTCTTTTTATATTTGTGATTTATTCGCCATTATACGATTTCGGAACGATGCAAGAAGGAAATACTGGTCGGACATTTCCGGGCGGTAATATTAGCTTTAATCTATATTTTTTTATGGATGAGAAATACGGTGATCGTATCGCCCATATCCGTGTTATTCCCGCAGATGTACCCGCAGGATGGGAGGTTTCCACCGATCCGCCTATTCACCCCGTACGTCTTAATATCAGCGGTATTGTTACCACGGCCGAAGAGAATATCTATGTTGAACCCAAGCCCGTGTTACCTGAAGTCCCTCCGAATCCTGAACCCGGCATTCATTATCTTTTTTCTCCCAGTGGCCTGGGCTATCTGCAAGCCAAACGAGTAACCGTTACATTCCGCATACCTGAAGATGCTGAACTGGGGCAGACGTATAACCTAAAAATTGATGGTTATGCGAATTGGTACGGCCCTACAGCGGGCGTCGCACTGACCCAGTCCAGGCCTTTTCGCTATAGTGTTACCGTTGCTGCCAGAGAGTATAGCGAAGAGGTACTGCCTTTTGAAGAAGCGGTTAACGAATCCACCAATGAACCACGTGGAACAGCAGGCGGTCTAGAGGGCGAAGAAGACGAAGGCGGGGGATTGGACAGCAATACCCTTGTCATGGGTGCAATGGGTTTGGTCATTCTTCTGCTCATTGCCTATATCATTATCCGACCAGCCAAAAAGGCATAAACAATATCTTTTTAACGTTGTAACGTGAGCAGTAAAGGAGGACATATGGGATTGAAATGCTATCGGGTAGGATTTATCCTTCTTCTTTCCATGGCCATACTATATACTGCCTCCAGTTCCAATACCGAGTTGGGTTCTTCCGCGACGATCAGTACGTTCACCAGCGTCCAGGCCACGAGTTTTTCCATCAGCTCTTCCAGCTTTACGGCTGGCGACAGCGTAAATTTCATCACGGATCTGTTCAACCTGGGAAATACGCTGCTCACCATGCAGACGCGGGTGTATATTTATGACAGCAGCGGTACGCTGGTGGACACGGTCACCTATTCCAATACCACACTGGCTGGAGGGGAATCCCAAACGCTTACGCGTTCCTGGGATAGCACGGGCCGAACCGCTGGCAGCTATACCGCCTATGCCAATGGCACTTCCGATGGTAACTTTACCAATACACTGAATCTAACATTCACCATCAATGCTGCTCCGACTGTCGAAGGCCCGGCCCCTGAACCCATCATTCACTCTACCGCTCACGAAGGAGGAACGATTTACTTCTTGGGGGTGCTTCCCCCCATTGAAATTCCTCTGGAAATTGAACCCGGGTCGTTGCAGCTATTGCGCTATCCGCTCTATCAACAAATCGCACCTGGTTCCACACTGCTGTTATACCCGTTAATTCAAAATCCGCTCTCCCGGGCATTGGAGGTAAATATGAGCGCCACTGGCCTGGCCGCCGCACTCTCTGGGGAGACGTCCGGTTTTGTTTTATCCCCCCAACAAACAAGATCAGCAGTATTCCCCCTTCAAATCCCGTCCACTGCTACGGCGGGTTATTATCCACTGGATGTTCATCTGTATTCGGAGCTTCCGGATATCTCTTATCCCTTCATTATAGAAGTGCTTAATTATACGGAAGTAGAGAATCGGCCGCTGATCTACCGGGATGTTACGCTGAATCTGGATCGCAATGTATCGGTGGTTACGCTTACCATAGAAAATCGTGGTTCCCGCCCGCTCGAGCTGGTCCAGGTTTACGAAGAACTGCCGCCCGGTTTAAAAACCGATATCCGCCGCATTAATTTCCTTACCCAGCCCGCTGACATCCTGGAAGAAGAAGGCCGTATTCGTTGGGATCTCCAAAACATTCCTCCCCCGGAAAGCCGGCGGATTATTTACGAAATTCCGCGTCTATCCGGTGATATTTCCGATTATGCCCAGTGGCCGGTGGCAGAAGTAGTCACCATCAGAGACGTACACCCGGAGGTGGTCTCCCTTGCGGAATTCCAGTCCCCCACCCTGTTTGCCGGAGAGGAACGGCCCATATCCTTCTCGATATTCAATTCCGGCATCCTTTCCCAAAACGTTATCGTTACGCTGTTGCCACCTGCAGGATGGGAAGTTTTCCCGGCCGCTTTTTCCTTTTCTCTGCCCGGCCGGACCCTCGATGAGCAGATCGTCTCCCTCAAATCGCAGCCGGATCTACCTCCAGGCACGTACACATTCAAGCTCCGGCTCCATTACGGAACAACCGTCACAGAAAAACTGCTGTTTGTTACCGTTGCCGAGCCGCTCATCATGGTGACCCCGCCGTCACTATATGAGCGGGTATTGGGATGGATCCGGCAAAATTTCCGCAGTGCCCTCATCGTTGTCATCGGTGCATTGCTTGTCCTTTTGGTCCTTTTCTCTGCTTATAAGGCATGGCGCGCTCCGCGCTACAGCGAAAAGCGCGTGGAAGATGTGGAGCGGTATAAACGCATGATGGAATGAAAACCATTTTGCCATGTGTTTAAGAATTTCAAAAATTCTATTGTTATCCTTTGATAAAATAAAATAAAATAAAATACGTTTTTTATAAAAAATATACCGATACATATTTTACAATGCATATCGCCATACGCATCTGCGTTAGTTCGTATACAAATTTATTTTCAAATATTTTTTATATTTAACTACTATTTTCCTATATTTTTCGATTTTATCAAAATTTTTACTTGGATTTTTTAATTTCTAAATTCGGAACAGTGCGCCATTTATGGATGTGGGTAACCGATACCGCTTCAAAATCAGTGATTTCACTAAACCGCGAACGCAGCTCATTTACCAACATGTAAAAATGCTCGTTGTTCCTGCTATCAAAAACAATCTCCACATCATAATAACCCGCAAGTGGTATGTAAAAGGCGACGTATGGATTTATTCGACAGTATGTCTCCAGATGTTTAAACAGTTCAGACGTAGGTGCCTGGAATTTTACGAAGAGTTCGGAATGCTGGTAACCAATTAGCGAATATTCAATGGTTACACTATACGATACAATAATCTTCTTCTTTTCCAGCTCCTTTATTCTTGTACGAACGGTATCCACTGAAAGTTTTACCTTCTGAGCTACCTCTTTCGTTGAAATATATGCATCCTGTGCAAGGATATCCAGTATTTTTCTGTCCTCGTTATCGATTTCAACCGTTTCACTGGAATCTCCATATAGGTGCGGTTCGTCTTCGTAAAACTCACTGATATTCCGGTGAAACTCATCCCGTTTCGGGGAGAGCATATGAAAGAATTTTTCCGGATCCCGGAGAATGAAGTGTGTTTTTGGATAGCTGTACACGGCCAGCGAACTGAAATAGGAAAAAGAACTGATCACGGAGGAAAATTTATCCATTATCTGTAAAAAAATACCATGAAACTCCCGGTCATTTTTTGCTATAATTGTGACCAGGAGATCGTTTTTTCCCATGAGATCCTCGACGCGCGTGATAGAGGAGTGGGAAATCAAAAAATCAAGAAGCTCTTTTCTTTCTCGTTTATTGGTACTCACACGAAACCATAGTCTAAATGCCTCATATCCCAGCTTTGAAAAATCAATGAAGGTGGGAAAACCCGATATCACCTTCAGGCGGGTGAGGCGTTTTATCCTATAGTGCAGTGCCTGGGGCGATTGCCGGATGCGGCTGGCCAGTTCTTTCAGGCTTTGCCGGGAGTTGAGTCGCAGCTGGTACAGCAGCCGGCGATCGACCTGGTCTAACGTTATACTCTTGTCGCCCATTCTTTTACAATAGAGGCCTATTTTTATAAATATTCCTATTTTATCAAAAAAATTTAATCAAATTTTTAATGCAGTATTTTCCCCTATTCTTTTCCCAAAGTTTTATAATGCTGGAGGTGTCTACACTTTACCATGGAAAAGCGCGTCATTGCCGTCATCTCCGGAAAGGGCGGCGTTGGAAAAAGCACGCTGGCCGTGAATACCGCATCCCTCCTCAGCATGTACGGTGCATCCACCATACTGATCGATGCGGATTTTTATAATCCCTGTGTGAATTTCCACTTGGGCCTTCCGCCCCATATCGTCGGCCTGCAGGACCTGCTCCAGGGAAAGGCCATGGTGGAAGACGCCATCATCATCCATCCGGCCACGGGCCTGCGCTGCATCTCTGCCTCGCTGCATTTCTACCGGAAGGTGAATACCAAAAATTTCTCCAAGCTCATTGAATCGCTTAATTACGATTATGTCATCATTGACTGTGCGCCGGGCCTTTCCTCCTTTGTCGAGGATGCCATCGACGCTTCCAACGAACTGTTCATCCTCATGACACCGGATATCCCGAGTGTAACCGCAGCTATGAAACTCATTTCGCTCATCGGTGACAAGAGCAGAATTAAAAAAATCCATTTTATCCTGAACCGCGTAAGCCATCAGCCCTATGAGCTTAACTTACGTGAAATCCAAACGTTATGCAAAAGCAACTTACAGGGCATCATCCCGGAAGATAACAACATTTTCCAAAGCATATCGCTGCGGACGCCCGTGGTCATCTACCAACCTTCCTCGCCCGCGGCGCGCGTTTTCAAAAATCTCTTCCGTTCCACCTTTTCCAACATCCCCAGCAGCCGCAGCGCTTTCTCCGCCTTCCACCGGCGCGAAGGTCCTCTCGCACGAATCCTGAACTTCTTCCGGAACCTGTTCCGCTAGCTACACCAGCCGCAGCCCCTTGATACCTTCAAACATGTTGCGCTGCTTGGTAAACAGGAATGCATTGTTGGTGATGCATACCGCCGCAGCGATCAGCGCGTTTAACGGCGTCCGCATCTCCCTTTTCTTATTTTCCCGGATCAGTTGCGTAGCGAGCTGGGCCGCCTTCCGGTCAAAGGGAAGGATATTTATGCTGCTCAGGAACTCCTCGGCCACTTCCCGCTTGCGGACGCTAGCATCGATCTCCATTGCGGTAAACGCGTCCATACACACCTCCTCCCGGTGGGCGTAGTACTGCAGCTTCTCCACGATGGCCCGTTCGCCTTTTAGGAATCCCAGCGCCACTTCACTATCCAAACATATTTTTTCCATTGCGTTCGCCTCGCACATGGCTGAGCGTTTTCTTGTCGATATCGTTCTCGTTCACGCTGCCGGCCAATCCGATCAGTCCCTTCCCTTCCCGCTGGCTTTCCTGCAGCAGATGACGTAACACCTCGCTGAAGCTCATACCTTTTCTTTTTTTCATCCGGTGCAGTTCACTATATACATCGTCCATAATGGTTATTACACGTACCATAGGGGGTCACCTTCTAAATACATTTACTAAATACATTTAAATATTTTACGAATAAAAAATTCCAACCTGTGGTTTTTTAAAAAATATTAAGAGCATTCGTCAGCGTCGTGAAAAGAAAACTATTTAAATAGCACACGGATTCTATTGTGTACCTCCCGAGAATGTAGTGATGTAGTTGCATATGCATACTCTGGAATAAAAAGGCGACAAAGCCCATGCAAAGGTGATGTAAAATGGAAGAATTGGTTAGGTCGGTCGTAGGAGAGCCTACAACCGAAGAAGTAAAAGAAGGGGAAGCGATCGGTTCCGAACAGATAAAAATCGTGACCGTGGGCGTAGGTGGTGCCGGCAACAACACCATCAACCGGCTGATCAAGTCCGGTGTGAAGGGAACGGAGTTGGCCGCAGTGAACACGGACAAGCAGCACCTGGATATCGTGCACGAGCGCGCGAAGAAGATCCTGATCGGAAAGAGCGTGACCAAAGGACTGGGTGCGGGTGGTTATCCGGACATCGGTGCCAAAAGCGCAGAGGTAGACCGGCCCATGATTGAACGAGAGCTGGAAGGCGCACATCTCGTATTCGTTTGCGCCGGTATGGGTGGCGGTACGGGCGGAGGAGCCGCGCCGATTGTCGCACAGATTGCCAAGGAGCAAGGTGCTATTGTGGTCAGCATGGTCACCTATCCTTTCGCATTGGAACGGGCGCGCAAGAAAAAGGCGGATGACGGAATTACCAAGTTGAAGAAATACTGCGATTCGGTCATCATCCTGGACAACAACCGCCTGGTTACCCTGGTACCCAACCTGCCAATGACCGAGGCGTTTGCCGTGGCCGATGAGATTCTGTCGCGTGCGATCAGCGGACTGGTATGGACCATTACGCAGCCATCGCTGATCAACATCGATTTCGCGGATGTCCGCGCAATCATGGAAGGCGGCGGTGTCGGTTTCATTGCCGTGGGCGAAGGCAAGGGCACGGAGAAGGTACGATCCGCGAGCGAAGGCGTTATTAAAAATCGTTTGCTGGATGTGGATTTCGAAGGCGCGAAGGGCGCGATCATCCACATTACGGGTGGCAGCGATCTCACGCTGGGCGATGCGATCAAGGCTGGTGAAATGATCACCGAGAAGATGGACGGCGAGGCCAACGTCAAATGGGGCGCCCGCATCATGCAGAACTACGAGGGCAAGCTCGAAATCGTCGCCATCGTGACGGGCGTGAAAGGTGCCAGCATCGCAGGCGGAACCTTCTTCCACGAAGAAGAGGTTTCCCCATTACCGGCATTCAGCTCGGATCTCGAAGTAGTGGGTTAAGCGGGGCTTAACCTTTTTTTCTTTTTTCTTTTTTTAATTTTTCTTCTTTATTTTTTCCAAAACGTACATTCTTAATTACTTTTATCGACGTAATGTGCGGGAGGTCGAGGTCATCGCACATACATTCCACCATCCACGTGTATTTTCCCGTCGCCTAGTGTAAAGAACCCTTCCGTTTGTCACTGTGCTGGCCCTGCCCCTGGTTTCCCATAGCTATCCTCCGTTGCATCCGGAAACAACCCTGATTCTGGCGCCGCTATCGGCCAATATAAAATCCTGGAAGGAGAGGAGACAGGAAAGGGCCATGGAGAGCTTTGAAAGATTTCTTCTGGATATGAACGAACAAACAAAACAGGCCTTTTTAAGGCATGCCCGGAGGACCTACCGCTATAATACCGTTACGCAAAAGTGGATGGAGGAATACAGGGATTTCTCCATAATCTATGCATACTATTCGAAAAAGCAAGGCGGCGGATTAAGCGGCTTCTGCAATGCGTTGCAGGAAACCATGGGAGAACCAGGGAAACCGAAGCCGGATGAGGAAACGCTAAATGAAAAGTACGGTCCGCGTTTCGTAGAGGAGGTAAAAAAATTAAAGAACCGGCTGGCTGTTTTCGGGCGGCTTCTAAGCACTGCCGACAGGGCAGTCCTCATGAAAAAGCTGGAGCAGGAGTTCGGCCACTGGGAAGCAAAAGATATCTATGAAGCCACGGGAAAAGCATCCACCCTGGAAGGATTGATGGAGGCCACCCACAAATCCAGGCCGCAGATTTTCCAAGTTCTTGCCTTCATGGAAGAAAACGGGATGGTAAAAAAGGCCGGCTGGAAAGAACAATGGGAAACCTGTCTCCGGGAACATGCTGAAGAATCGGCCCGCCGTACCGAAAACCTAAAACAGGGGTTTTTCCTGGTTTTAAAGTATGCGGCCGGCATTGCCCTCTTCTCTCTTGCGGCTGCGTTTATAAGTACGCTTGCCATTGCATTCAAAAGAAAGATAAACAGGATACGGGGTGATAAAATGAAAAAGAAAGAAAAGGAACTGGAAAAGGTAATCCAGCAATATAAACAAAGATTAAGGCCGCTGTTTGACAAATTTCGGGCAGCAAAAACACTGGAGGAGCTGGA
>DATDYG010000048.1:0-2113 GCA_035289085.1 Candidatus Bilamarchaeaceae archaeon
ACCTGGTTCCCGGTAACCGAGAAGCCCCTGGAAGAAATCATAAAAAAAGACAAAATCAAGACCGAGCGCGTGGACTGCAAACAGGGGAAAAACGCATTGAACACCCTGGACGCGCCGTTCATGGCGGTACGCAACGTCCGCGATGGCGCAAACGTATGCGATGCCTTCTTCCTGGATCCGGGAAAATATAAAATACGCGAAATGATCGAAGAGCAGCATTACATCCTTTCCTGCCTGAACGGCATCGAATGGGAGTATATCCCGGATAGCCTGGCAGAAGAATATCTCTCCAAGGGGTATACCGTTCTCTATCGTCGTCCCTTTACCAAGGAGGAAATCATCCAGGCCGCCAAAGAGCACAATCCGTTCCCGCCCAAATCCACCCGGCACATTATCCCCAATCGCGTTATCCGTCTCAACATGCGGCTGGGCTGGCTCCATGAAGGGAAAAAAGAGGCGCTGGAACAGCTGCAGGCGATGCTGAGCAAACGCGCGTACGATGGCAACGTCCGCCGCTACAGCGAGCCGGTGATTGTGATCTATTGAGGTGATGACATGATTCTCCTGTCCCCTGGCCCGGTGCCGGTTATTCCGGAAATCCGGCAGGCTCAAACGAAAGAAATGATCACCCACCGCAGCCCGGAATTCGGAGAGCTGTATGCGGACCTGGTGGAACGGTTGAAAAAATACCTGGACGCATACGAGGCTTATGTGGTGACAGGGTCCGGGGCGTTGGGCGTGGAAACCCTTATCCTCAACCTCGCCCAGAAAAAGGACAAGATGCTGTGCCTGAGCAACGGCGAGTTCGGAAGCCGCTTTGCCCAGACTGCCAAATTGTACTGCAGGGTGCAGGAAGAAACACAGGGGGCCGGCAAAGGATGGAACCTGGAGCGGGCAAAGCCGTTCCTGGATAAAAACAATGCGCAGTTGCTGGGTATCGTATACAACGAAACCGGCTATGGCGTACGGAACCATATCAAAGAAATCTGCCAATACGCAAAAGAAAAAGGCATGCGCGTTATCGTGGATGCCATCTCGGCATGGCCGGCCCATCCATTCGGCATGGGCACGTTTAACGTAGACGGATTTATCACTGCCAGCCAGAAAGCCATTGGCGCTCCGCCGGGCATGGCCCTGCTGGGCCTCAGCAAGCAGGCTTCGGAATTCATCGAACAGCGCAATTCCATCCCCAGCATGTACGGCGATCTCCGCCGGCACCGCGAGCACTATCAGAAAAACCACCAAACCCCCAACACACCGGCAATCAGTCTGTTCTATGCATTACAACGCGCATTCGACATCCTGGATGAAAAAGGCGGATTGGAGGCCTGCGTGGATCGGCATGCCCAGGCTTCGCAATATGTACGGGCACGCCTTCTCAACCTCGGATTCTCCCTCATCGCTGAACAAGGATTCGAATCCAACACCGTAACCGCCTTCTCAACCTCCCGCTCCAAGGAGATCCGGGATCGTTTGCAGGAGGATTATAAGATCAAGATCGTGGGCTGCAAGGGCGAATATGCGGCAAACGGCTTGCGCATCGCCCACATGGGCCATTTCAGCATACAGGACCTGGATGCGTGCCTGAACGCATTGCAGAAAATAAAGGGGTCCGCATGAAGATTCTCATTACCGATCCGCTGGAACAGGAAGTGATGGAAGCCCTGAAATCCCTGGGCGAGGTGATCTACCAGCCTTCTGATCATACGGACGCGCTCAGGGAAGCGAACGTCCTCATCGTCCGCAGCGCGACGCACGTTACGCGTGATATGATCGAGCGGGCGCCTCAACTGAAAATCGTGGCCCGGGCCGGCGTGGGGCTGGACAACATCGACGTGACGACGTGCATAAAGAAAAACATCAAGGTCCTCAACACGCCCGGCGCTAGCGCCAATGCGGTAGCCGAATTGACCATCGCCTCCATGTTCAACCTGCTTCGCCATATCCCGAAGGCGCACCTGCTCATGAAAAACAAAAAATGGGCCAAGAAGGAGCTCAAGGGCGAGGAGCTGGACGGGAAAACGGTCGGCATCATAGGTTTCGGCCGCATCGGCTCGTTGGTAGCGGAAAAAGCCCATGCGTTGGGTTGCCATGTTCTGGCCTACGATCCCCG
>DATDYG010000049.1:0-4538 GCA_035289085.1 Candidatus Bilamarchaeaceae archaeon
GGGCGAAATACACATATTCAAACATGCAATGCCGTACCGTTCCTTCCTGCAGCCGGCTCCGCACCAGCTTCCCGTCCCAAACTACTACCTCCCCCCCTCTTATCTCCCCTTGGTATGGAATATCATTGACATCCAGTGCCACGCTCTCAGAAGCGAATGCGACATACTCTTCATTTTCTCCATATACCATCGGCCGTATCGCATGCTTGTCACGGAACGCCACCAGCTTCCCATCCACCAATGCCGTAATGGAAAACGCACCATCCACCTTATCCATAAGATTCCGTACGCCGTTCAAAATGCCCTTTTTCTGCGCAATCAGCATTGCCAGCACTTCGCTGTCCGCGGTGCTGGAAAATTCGAATCCCTGTTCCTTTAATTCCTCCCGTAAGCTATCCCCGTTGGCAATGTGCCCGTTATGCGCAATCGCGATGTTTTGGTATATGAATGGCTGCACCTCGGCTATGGTGATACGTCCGCTGGTCGGATAGCGGGTATGGCCGATTCCTATACTGCCACCCACCTCCATGTCCTCGGGTTTAAAGATATCGTTTACAAAACCCAGCCCCTTCCGCGTTTCCAGTTTCCCGTTAAAAACCGTCAGTCCTGCCGCGTCCTGGCCCCGGTGCTGCAGGGCCATCATGCTGCGGTAGAGCAAAGGGGCTATCTTATCCCCTTTTTTGGAGGCAATACCTGCTACTCCGCATTCCTCGTGCTTCTCCTCCCCCCAACTATCCATAACCCATAGTGCACGCGGAGATTTAAAACTGTTGTTAGCCACCTACCCCAACGTTTAAATAATTCCTTGTTCCTTATATACAACCAGGTGACCATGGCTGTGCTACAAGTCCGTGCAACTCAACCTGCCCGAGCCTTACACAAAGTTTTCCGTAACATCCTCGTTCTTGAAGACTCATCCTTTACCCGCCATGCCGAGCGCCATCTGCTGCACAATAATGGCCATGAGGTCCGCGTGGCATCTACCATCGACCAGGCCATGGCCATCATGCGATCCACCTTCCACCCAGATGTGGTCATCGGCGAAATGATCGTTCCGACAGGGAACTCCGACATGGCCAACGGGGCCGAGTTCCTCCAATGGGCAAAAACCCAGGCCAACGGCCATCCCATCTGGACTATCCTGTTAACCCAGGGCAATGCCGATATGTGGAGAGGCATCCCGGATATGGGCGTCGATATCCTTTTGGACCGCCGGGGAAGCGATGACAATTCCCAGCGCCAGCTACTGGCCAACATTGAGCATGCCATCACTCTGCTCGAGCGGCGTCAGGAATTGCCTGTTCCATCTACGGAACCCCCACTAACCCTTCGCTTTCCGTCGTAGTTGGTTGTAAAGTATTTATAAACCCTTATTTGCCTATATCTTCTTGATTTCTTATGCGAAGAGTGGCTATTATCGGTGCCGCCATGACGAAATTCGGCGAGCTGTGGGAGCGCGGATTTCGGGACCTGGTGGTGGAAGCCGGAATAAAGGCACTGGAAAATGCCAATGTGCATGGTGCAGACCTGCAGGCCGGTTACATCGGCACCATGGCGAGCGGCCGTCTTGTCGGCCAGGAACATATCGGCGCATTGATTGCGGATTACATGGGCCTTAATCCTCTCCCGATCACCCGCGTAGAAGGCGCATGTGCCTCGGGCGCATTGGCCCTTCGCCAAGGCTACATGGACGTGGCCAGCGGCATGCACGATATCGTAGTCGTCGGCGGAGTGGAAAAGATGACCGACCTGGACATTGCCCAGGTCAGCGATATCCTGGGCGGTGCAGGCGACCAGGAATGGGAGCTCTTTCTCGGAGCTACTTTCCCGGGGTTATATGCCTTGATGGCCCGTCGCCATATGTACGAGTACGGCACCACCGAGGAGATGCTGGCTGCGGCAGCTGTAAAAAACCATAAGCACGGCGCGAAAAACAAATTTGCCCAGTACCAAAAAGAAATCAGTATGGAGGAGGTGTTAAACTCTAAGCGCATTGCCGATCCGCTCAAGGTATTCGATTGCTCACCCATTACCGATGGCGCAGCTGCCGTTGTGCTAGCTCCATTAGACATCGCTAAAAAATATACGGAAAAACCCGTGGAAATCGTTACTACTGCCCAAGCCAGCGATACCATTGCATTGCACAACCGGAAAACACTTACCGGCCTACGCGCTACGCAGGTCGCTGCCAAAAAAGCATTCGAACGGGCCCAGCTTAAGCCTTCAGATATCCAAGTAGCCGAAGTGCACGATTGCTTTACGATTGCAGAAATCATGGCGATTGAAGACCTTGGTTTCTTCCCGAAAGGCCAGGGCGGTCCAGCAACTTTAGAAGGAAAAACCGGTTTTGGCGGTGATGTAGTCGTCAACACTTCCGGCGGTTTGAAATCCTGCGGTCATCCTGTTGGAGCCACAGGTGTCAAACAGGCGGTGGAAATCACCTGGCAGCTGCGTGGCGAGGCCCAGGGCCGCCAGGTAAAGGATGCCGAAATCGGCTTAACCCATAATGTCGGCGGCAGCGGTGCTACCGCGGTAGTTAACATTTACAGGAAGGGCTGGTGAAAAATCATGAGACAGAGCATCCCGTTAACGTGGCGAAGGATTCCGGAGCGTTACCGTCTCCAGGGCAGTAAATGCGTTACCTGCAAAACACCCTACTTCCCTACCCGCAATGTCTGTCCTGCCTGCCGAAGAAAAGGAAAGATGGAGGGCCTCCGTTTCAGCGGCAAAGGAAAGGTTTTTAGTTTCACTGAAATTACCGTGCCGCCGGCAGGCTTTGAGGATCAGGTGCCCTATATCCTGGCCATCATCGAATTGGAAGAAGGCGCCAGGCTGACCGCGCAAATCGTGGATGCAAACGCCAAAGAACTCAAAATCGGCGATCCCGTCCAATCGGTTTTCCGCGTGATCCAGAAAGACGCGGATGAAGGGCTCATCCATTACGGTTTTAAATTTCGTCTGGTAAAATAAGCCATGGAACTTCGCGCTTTAGTGCTATCCGGTTTTGGATTTAACTGCGAAGCCGAGAGTAAATTTGCCGTTGAAAAGGCCGGCGGGAAGGCCGATATCGTGCATATCAATAAGATTATTGACAACCCTGCCCAGCTTCAAAACTACAATCTTCTCTACATACCGGGCGGCTTCTCCTTTGGCGATGATTTGGGCTCTGGCAAAGTCGTTGCCAACAAACTCAGATACAAAGTAAGCGACCACCTGCTGGATTTCATAAAGGAGAATAAACTTGTTTTAGGCGTGTGCAACGGTTTCCAGATACTGGTAAAACTCGGCCTGCTCCCGGTTCCGGATTTTAACCAGCGGATAACCATTACCAATAACACATCGGGCCGGTTTGAGGACCGGTGGGTATACCTTAAAACCAATCCCCAATCCCCCTGTATTTTCACGAAAAACACGGATATGCTGATGTTGCCGGTACGCCACGGAGAAGGCCGCGTACTTGCCCATGAACAAGAGCTACATCGCATTACCGCGGAGAATCTTCATACCCTCCAGTATACCGATGCCAGCGGCAAGCTGGCTGGCTATCCTTACAACCCCAATGGCAGCATGCTCAATATTGCCGGCCTCTGCGACCCATCCGGCCGCATCCTGGGCATGATGCCGCATCCGGAAGCCTTCCATAGCGTTGAAAACCATCCTTCATGGACGTTCGGCAACGTGCGAGAAGCGCAAGGCCTGCGCTTCTTCAAGAATGCACTGGAATATCTGGCACCACTTTGATTGTCGAAATGTATTTAAACAATTGTCTTATTTACTCCTTATGGAGAAAATCAAAATCATGAGGACTTCGTCCTCAAGCTCATTCAAGTTCTTCGAACTTGAAGATGGAGATCGCGGTTGGTAAAATGGAAAAAATCAAAATGGAAATCGCCGGAGAAATATCATTAAGCGAGAACGCCGGAGCTACCATGCGCAAATGGCGGGAAATATTCGGCATCACCCAGGTCGAGTTGGCAAGGCACCTGGGTATCACCGTTTCTACTATCAGCGATTACGAAGGCAACCGCCGCAAATCCCCCGGAACCCATGTTGTCAGGCGTTTTGTCAATTCCCTATTCGAAATCGATCAAAAGAAGGGCGGGCAGATCAGCCAAAAACTCACGGAAAAGGAGAGCCCCTCCGAGCAGTTTTTCCAGGTCCACGAATTTGCCCGCGGGATCACCCTCAAGGATTTTGTAGGGGTAGTCAAGGGCAAGGTGCTTACCAACGATGATTTGCTGGATAAAAAAATCTACGGCTACACGCTGATCGACAGCATCAAGGTCATCCTGGAAATGCCCTTCAACTATTTCCAGTCGCTCTATGGCAACATCAATGAGCGCGTGTTCATCTTTACCGGCGTTTCCAGCGGTCGCAGCCCCATGGTCGTGCTGCGCGTTAATTCCTCCAAACCCTCTGCCGTCATCTTCCATGGTCTGGAGCAGTCTAAGGTGGACCGGCTGGCGATCAAAATATCAGAGAAAGAACGGATCCCCATCATCCTTACCAAGATCCCGCTGGACAAGATGAAAGAGGAA
>DATDYG010000050.1:0-4781 GCA_035289085.1 Candidatus Bilamarchaeaceae archaeon
CTCCAACATTTCCTGCTCTTCCTGCATATTGGCAACTTCGCTTACAATGGCCAGGGGGGCACTGCCCTGTTTTCGTACGATGCCCGGACGCAGTTCGAATGCATCCCCTTTCTTCAGCTGCCCCTTCACGATGGAGCCGCCGATTACCCCGCCCTGCAATTTGGGGATCGGAGTACCAGGTTTGTTAACATCGAATGAACGCGATATGTACATCCGGAGCGGCACGTCCTTTTCCCGCGAAGGGGTGGGAAAGGAGCGCTCGATCCAATCCGCCAGTGTTTCCACGTTCAGTTTATAGGTGGCGGACACGGGAACGATGGGTGCATTCTCCGCTACCGAGCCTTTGAGGAACTCTTTGATTTGTGTATAATTCTTTTGCGCCTGTTCCCTGGAAGCCAGATCCACCTTGGTTTGGATCACCAGGATGTTTTTCAGGTTTAGCAGGTTAAGGATCATGAGGTGTTCGGCCGTCTGTGGCTGGGGGCACGGTTCGTTCGCGGCAACCAGAAAGATCGCACCGTCCAGAAGCGAAGAGGCGGCGATGACGGCCGTCATCAGCGTTTCGTGTCCGGGTGCATCGATGAAGGATATTTTCCTTTTGGGCATAGCAGGTTGCTTACAGGAAGGGCATTTTTCAGAGAAGGTATGCCGGTCACATTTTTTGCAATGGTAGATCTGGGCATCGGCATAACCGACGCGAATAGAGATGCCCCGCTTGATTTCCTCGCTATGGGTATCGGTCCATTTTCCTGTAATCGCATGGGTGAGGGTTGTTTTTCCATGGTCGACATGACCCAATATTCCGATGTTCACTTCAGCTTGCATGCAGTTCATCTACTTTTTTTCTTCCTTGGGCTTTTCTTCCGTTTTGCCCAACAATTGATCCAGCGCTGTTGAACCGACGGTTTTTACCTTTGCATTGACCTGCATGGCATCCGGCCCATAGGTGTTCCCCCGGACGGTTTTTCGCTTGCGCATTCCTTTTCGGGTGGCGTGGAATCCGGTCCCGTCCGAAAGAAGGATCGCTACCTTGCGGGGACCGGAAACGTCCCTTCGCATGGGGAAACCGCTACCATCGCTTCCGCCGGTGAGTTCCAGGGAGTACCCGGCAAGGCCGAGCGCACCGCCGTCCAGGGCGTCGCCTATCTTTTTCCCCAGCACCAGCGCCTCCTGTTCCTTTTCCAGCTCTTTTTGATAGCTTTTTCCCGTCTTAGGATCGGCAATCACGATACGCATACAAAATCACCTCAAAATCAGGTAATATAGGGAGAGGATGGTTTTTAAAGCTTGGACGTCTGTCAAAAAAAGAAAAGTACAAGGTGCAGCCGGAGATTGCGCCCCGGCCGGACCTTGTGCAGAAAAAGAACTAAGCATTCTTCAATTTGGCTTCGTAAACGACTCCGTCCGAACCGACATAATACATGAAGCCGCCTCGCTTTTGTACTTTTTCTGTTCCGACTCTTTTCTTCCTACCTCTTTTGTTGTGCTTCATCGGGGCAGCCCAAACGTAGCCGTCCTTCCCGACGTAATAGAGGTATCCGTCCTCCCTACTTATTTTCTCACTACCTATTTTTCTTCCCATGTATTTCACCTACCAACCGCCAAAATCAGGCGTTATCGGACGTATATTCGAGAGAGAGTTTATAAACTTATCGTCGATACCGTCGTAAAACCAGGAACACCATAGTTTATTATTCGTTTCTTCCGATCGGTAACCATGCTCCGTCTTCTGTTCCGCGAAAAACCATTGCAGGTGCTCCTGGCATTGAAAAATACCGAAACGCCCTGGCACGTTTCCAAACTGGCCCGGCAGAGCGACACGACCTACGTCCATCTCGTTCAGCTGCTCCCCAAGATGCAGGAACAGGGCTGGATAAAGATGGAAAAAAAAGGTAAAAAAAGAATGGTGACGCTGACCGAAAAGGGAATGGGGATTGCCCAACTGCTGGAGGAGCTGAAGCGAAAGATAGAGCCCCCCAAGGAAGGGGTCAAACCACCCGCAGCGTAGCGCTTTTCTTGATGTAGTTGATTACCTTATTGTAGTTGAGATAGTGCGAATAGATATGCACTTCTAACGGATAGTCGCCGCCCTTGGTCTGGTTGTTGGCCCATATGCCGACACGCACTTCCTTTGTTTCCCGTGGCAGGATTTCTCCCACGCGCGTTTCCGAAGACTTGTGCAGGCATGTCGGATCAAAACCCACCAGTTGATGCCGGGGAAGCATTGCATCTATCGAAACCAGCTGGCTTTGCCCGGTGGTGTTTTGCACACTCACTATCAGGTCCACCCGACCCTCTTTCATGGCGGATAAGCGCAGCGGCGCAAACCGAAGCGATATCCTGAAAGGGTTGGAGGACACATTCCATCCTTCCGCGGGCGTTTGTTCGCCCCATAGCGATTCCATCAATCCCATATTTGGTCACCTGTGGTTTTCCTATTAGTGTTGAGCTATTTAAACATTTCTATTCGTCAAACAGCAGCACCGCGGCCGCGACAACGCTCGTCCAACGCCCGTGTTTATCCGCTTGCGCGGTCTGCGTTACGTTGATCGTTCGTACGATCTTTCCGCTCATCTTGAAATATTTTTCCCTTTCGTTCCAGGCGGTATCCGGATCGAACTGGATGCCCTGCGTGGATGCAAGCATGCTGGCGGCGAGATCCTCGGCCCTGTCCGCGGCTTTCCTTTCGGTCAAACCAAACTCGTGCAGCTCGCTCAGATAACCATACGTCTTTTTATCCGCAGGGATGGCACAGCCGATGGAAGTGGACAATAGGCGATTCGGTTCGTTGGATCCCAGGCGTGCCATCACCACAAAAACCACCTGGCCTGCTTTCAGATATTTCAGTCCCTTCTCCTTGCTGATGATTTTTGCGCCGGGCGGGAAAATGCTGGAAACCGAAACCAGGTTGTACGGTGCAATGCCGGCGTCGCGCAGGGCCAGCTCAAAGGAGGTAAGCTGGTCGTGGCTTTTTCCCACGCCTTTGGTAAAGAAAATTTTTTTCGGAACAAAATCCATATCGCTCTTTCGCTTTTTCTCACGAAAACCTTTTTAAGCATATAGATAAAAGAAGAATAACAGAATTTTTACTTATAGAGGATGAAGCATGATATCAAAGGATACGGCTCTTTGGATCGTAGTAGGCATAATAATATTGGGCGGCCTGTTCTGGCTGGTCCAGCAGCGTCCGGTGCCCGTAGAGGAACCTTCGAACAACCGGAGCGCGGAATTGTACCTGGACGCACTGGCGGTAGGAAGAGAGGCTGCCAATTACCGCTACAGCTTTGCCGAAAGCGTGAATGGCTATCCTATCAATACCACGCTGATTGTCCGGGGTGGCAACAAGTATGCCGAGGTTATATTACCGTTTGCCCGCGAGCAATTCTTCTTTTTGGAGAACAGGACGGTTTTGTGCGTCTATTTCAGGGATATGGCTGTATGCGATGATGTGCAGGGGGAGGAAGACCTGCAGAACGTTTTAACCGGTGTGGAAAGGGCATTTTTCGAACGGCTGGCGATCGACCAGGCGGTGGAGCATAACCGGCGATTGACCGAACGGAACGTGCTGCAGTTCGTAGGGGAACCCCAGCCGGCAACCGTTAATGGATACGCCTGCAGCCGGATCACCTATCGCTATGACCATACGCAGCTCAGCCTGCAGGATATTTCCGCTTTGAACATCAACCCGCGGGCATTGCCCGAGTTTGACGGCCAGTGGTGCGTGGATGACAACGGCATGGTATACGAAAAGATAATTTCCTATGAAATCAATGGACAGCCCCAGCAAACGCGATGGCGACTGGTGGACGCGGACTGGAATTACGGGGAAGAGATCGTCCTGCCGTCCAATGAGACCAATCCCGATACCGTAGAAACGCATTTCCGGGTGCAGAACCTGCAGACCGAGATGCGGAGCTGCTATGCGCTGGATCCGGATGCCCGGGAACGGTGCCTGGCTTCCTTTGCGGTGAGCCGCACGCTTCCGGCGATCTGCGACCTGGCCGGGGGACGGAGGGACCTCTGCTATATTTCACTGGCGCTCCGTGTGGGCGATGAATCGTTGTGCGGACCGATTGCGGATACGGACACCAAGGAAAACTGCTATCTGGAGGTAGCCGGAAAGAATTACGATCCAACATTGTGTGACCGTATCACAAATGAAAGCAAACAGCAGCTCTGCCTGAACGTTTCCAGCGCGCCCGTACCGGAAATGGAAACCGGTGGAAATGAAACCACGGAAGAGCCGCTGGCCAACGAAACAGGAGAAACCTTTGAGGATTGGATCGTGAATGAGTTGGACTAATCATTCGTTCGATGACCGCGAATGCCCCGAGGCAGGTGCCATAACCAAGCCAAGCATGGGAGAACGAAAAAATAAAATACTCTAGCTAAGTGAGGATACGTTTCTATGAAAAAAGAGGTGTCGTTACTCCTATTTATTGCTGCTATGGCCATTTCGGGCTGCGTGACCCAGGATACGGATAATCCCGAAGAGGAACTGCAAGAAGAGATTGCGCAGACTGAAGTTCAGGACCAACCAGATGCAACTGTTGAAGAAGAAAGCGTGGTAATGGAAGAGGAAAATGCTGAACCTCAGAATGAATCGATAGTGGAAAACGAAACGGCTGAAGAACCAGTCGATGAAGAGGAGTTTCAGATAATCCAGCCCAGGTTAACATACGAAAATGCCTATAACGGCCCCCTGTATGCAACGTCCGAACAGATAGGGGAGGGCTATCCGATAGAAAAATACATGGATAACCTTGACCGCAATGGCGTTA
>DATDYG010000051.1:0-3902 GCA_035289085.1 Candidatus Bilamarchaeaceae archaeon
TGATCAGGGACGGATACGGTTTGCCTACCGCTCCACGTGGAGGATTGTACGGGAGGTGGACAGTTCAAATAGCTTAACCGTCGAGCTGGTCGATCCGGACGGCCATTCCAGCAACAAGATCCAAATCCGTTATGCGCCTTCTTTTGCGTCTTCGGTGGATCAGCAGATGCAGGAACTCGTTAGCCAGGGGACCGAAGTAGAAACCATCGTCGTAGGGAATACGACGTTCCTCCTGTATGAAACCGAATTTGAACCTCTTCCCGGCAAACGGATGCGCCAGCGTATTGCAACCACCACGCACAATGATTATGAATATACTGTTTCCCTCATTGCACGGGAACAGGATTTTGAGGGATTGCTGCCCATCTACGGAGAGGTTCTTAATTCCGTGGAGGTAGAATAGTGTGCGCGGTATGAACCTGCTGGTTCTCGCTGTTCTTACCGTTCTGCTTGTGGGCTGCACCGGCAACTACTCTCCAGATGCACCGCGTGTCCAGCCGCCTGTGATCAATGCTACGGTGGGAGAAGCCGTTCCGGCAGATGAAGTAGCCGGGAACAACCCGCCGCAAGAAGAACAGCTGGAGCTGCCGCAGGAGGAAGTACGCGAGCAACTGCCGGTGCTGCTTAGCCAGTTCTATTCCGATCCCAGAAATAAGATCACGTTCGAATATCCGGCAAATTGGATGGTTACCTCTGAACTCATGAACGAACCCCGAAGTTTAACCATGAAAATTGTTGACCAGGAAAACCATCCCTCCGCGGAAATCCGCGTCAGCTATTCCATTACCGCGCTCACCCTGGATGAAAAAGAAGAGCAGCTGCTTGCCCAGGGGGCGGAACTCGAACGTATCCTGGTCCGGGGACAGGATTTCATCATGTACGATATTGAATTTGAATCCGGTGCAGGCCGCCTTGTCCATGAACGGATCGCCGTAACCATCCAGGACGGTACGATCTACTATGTCGTCCTCCGTACATGGCCCAGCGAGGTGTACGAACTCCTGCCGACCTACGAAGCCGTATTGAATTCCATACAGATTCTGTAATCCTGATCGGCATGCCGAGTTTAAGACGAACCAATGAAATCATCATCCATTCGGATCAACGGATGGTAGTTAAACGGTACCGTACCAGCCCGCCATCGGTGGCAGGGCAGGTTTTTTGCGGGCTGCGAAGACGTCGTGCGCTGCTGGCCGTTCACCGGTGGGAAACCGAAAAGCTAAAAGTAGAGGCCGTACGCTCGTTCGGCATTGCCCTGCCTTTTGAATACCATGGATTTTACGAAGGCCGGCTTGGATATGACAGTAAACCATTTGTTGTTATGGAATATCTCCCTGGTTTTCTTACGGCAGAAGATCGGCTGAGGAATGGGATGTCGACAGAAGAGGCATTCCAGCTGGTTGGGAGGTGCGCTGTAACGCTATCCGATTTTCATCTGGCATCCAACGGCCACGGGAAACGTATGGCGCACGGCGATCCCTATCTGGAGAATTTCGATGGTGCGGATGCGAAACTGTTCGATTTCGAGCATGACCATCCGTGCGATGGAGGAGGTGCACTGGTCCGGGACCAGCTCATATTCTTCTGGCATGCGGTAAATGTGCTGAAGGACACCGGGCATTTGAAAACAAGGCGGGATCTCGAAAGATTGATCGACACCGTGCATACGGGCTATCCGGGCATGGAAACATCGGTTGCGCAACTGGGTGCATTGCAGAAACTGTATTTCAAATTAAGGTTTATGGGAAAAGAATTGCAAAAATAAAAAGGAAAAAAAGCCTTACGCATCAGCATGAATGACGATTCGCTTCGCCTTTATGCATCGTGATACAGGTAAAACTCCCAGGGATGAGGGCGAAGTGAAACCTCCTGGATTTCCCAGCGTTTTCTTTCCAGCCACATATCCATCAGGTCAGAGGTAAATACATCGCCCTCCCGCATGAATTTGTTATCGCTTTCCAATGCATCCAGGGCAGCCGGAAGGCTGCCGGGCATCGTGCGGATTTTTGCAGCGCGTGCCTTGTCCAATTTATATATATTTTCATTGATCGCTTCCCCTGGCGATGTTTTCTTTTTAACACCATCCAGTCCGGCCATGAGCATGGCAGCGAATGCCAGATATGGATTGCAGCTTGGATCCGGGCAGCGGAATTCAACGCGCTTGGCATTAGGATTATCACCCACAACAGGAATGCGTGCTGCTGCGCTGCGGTTTCGATGGCTGTAAACGAGATTAACCGGCGCTTCAAACCCCGGAACTAATCGCTTATAGGAATTAGTAGTCGGACATATGATGGATGCCAATGCAGGCGCATGATCAAGCAAGCCGCCAATATAATACAAAGCAATATCGCTTATGCCGCCATCGCCACTTCCTGCGAATAAATTCTTCCCATCCTTCCATATGCTCTGGTGCGTGTGCATGCCGCTTCCATTATCGCCAAAAAGCGGCTTGGGCATGAACGTTGCAACCTTGCCATGCTTGCGCGATATGTTTTTTACTACGTATTTGTATATCATGAGATTGTCTGCAGAGCGCACAAGATGATCGTATTTTACGCCTATTTCGCATTGGCCTGCAGTAGCCACTTCGTGATGATGCTTTTCAATAGTTAATCCGCATGATTGCATAGTCAAAACCGCATCGTTGCGGATTTCATGCACGCTGTCATGTGGCAGAACCGGAAAATAACCCTCTTTGCTGCGCGGTTTATAGGCAAGATTGCCTGTGCCGTTGCTTCCCGGCTTGCCGGAGTTCCAAGTTCCCTCTTCTGAATCGATATAATAATACCCCAAATGGCTATTCTGCTCATACCGCAGCTCATCAAAGATGAAAAACTCTGCTTCTGGCCCGAAATAAGCCGTATCCCCCATGCCCGTGGATTTCAGATGGGCTTCTGCCTTTTTTGCGATATAGCGTGGATCACGTGAATAGAATTCCTTTTTCACAGGATCATAAACATCGCACGTCAGCGAAAGCGTTCTCGTGGAAAACGGATCCGGGAATGCACTATTTAAATCCGGCACCAAATCCATGTCGCTTTCATGGATTTCCTGGAAACCGCGAATGCTCGAGCCGTCAAATGGCAGCTTATCACTGCCATCCAATGCCAGCGTATCCGTAGGCACGGTGAAATGCTGCCACTGGCCCAGCATATCGACGAATTTAACATCCACCAATATCAAATCCTTCTTCTCCGCAAACGCTTTCAGGTTTTCTTCCATGTTTACACCTCTCCTATGGGTTCAACAAACAATAAGGAAATATATTAATTGCCAGCTATATATAAAGTTTTCGCATGAAATTTCAAACATAAAAGCAAATGTTTTTTAATTTTATCGAACAAATGTTTAACATACAGGGTGTTTCCCTATGCAAACCAAACAAACGGATACCGTGGACCGGCATATTCTGGTGGAATTAAGGAAAAACTGCCGGCGTTCGTATCGAGAGCTGGCACATGTAGTGGGCATCAGTCCGGCCACCATCATCGACCGGATCCAGAAACTGGAAAAGGCCGGTTACGTCGTCGGCTACTCGGCCGATCTGGACTTTTTACGGCTGGGCTATGAGTTCATGGCCGTGGTAAAGATCACCATCTCCCACGGCGCGTTGCTGGAAGTCCAGGAAAAGGTCAGCCGGCTTTCCGGCGTTGCCGCAGTGTACGATGTTACCGGCGATTACGATTCGATTGCCATCGTGATGTGCCGGACCCGCGCAGAGCTCAGCCGCCTGATCAAGAAAATCCTGTCCATCCCTCATGTAGAAAAAACCAACACCAGCATGGTGCTCAATGTAGTGAAGGATATGCACCAATTTAACGAGGTTTAGCTCATTCCGTGCGCAGCGCCAGGCCGGTTACAAAGTGCTGGTAGCGCATCAGCACATCCCCCATGAGCTG
>DATDYG010000052.1:0-24804 GCA_035289085.1 Candidatus Bilamarchaeaceae archaeon
GACTTTTCTAGGATAAAGTGCCTCGTCCTTTATTTTTGTTGAGAATACCGGGACAAAAAAGGCTAGATAAGCGGTTTCAAACAACTGTTCCAGTTCTAACAAAGTACTCTTACCTATTTTATGCCCCATATTCTTCATTACATTCTCCAATTTTGTTGCTGAAAAAAGTGTGGTTCCAATCAGCTGGGCTGAGAAATCTGAAACTATTTTCAATGGAACTGTTGAAAGTGCAGCAACATCCAACGCAATTATAGAATTCATATATTCTTGGATCATGCTAACTTTGTTTTCGGATAACACTACCTCTGGGAATCCCCCATATATCAAGTAATTATCCAATTCGCGTTCAACAATACCAATCTTACGCGTTGTTTCGGGCATTTTTATATTTCTGAATTCAAGAAACTCTACAAAAGACAAGGGGAAAAGTTCAAAGTAAGAAATCCTGCCTCTCAGTGCTTTTGGCGGGAACCTAGATAGTTTGTTTAATGACGAGGTAGTGACCAGATGCACACTTTTCATTTCATTTATTCTATGAATCCAATTTTCCCATTCCTTTGCAGAAGTTACTTCGTCTAGCAATAGCCAATCTGCATCAGGAGTTTGTTTAAGTATCGTGTCAAGTGCTTCTGGGATCTGTAACCGATTGTCCTCCAAATTTGCATAAGCTGCTTTTTTTCCAAGGGCTGCCAGTTTCCTATAAATTAGCATCAAAACCGAACTTTTTCCTGCCCTTCTTATCCCTGTAATGGATACAACCCTAGTTTTGGATTCGTCTATGGTTTTATTGATGTTGAACTCCCTATTTTTGAGTGATTTGCTTACTGCAGTGGCTCCCCATTCTCTAAGCACATCTTCTATGTTTTCCATAATCGTTTTTATACAGAACGACTTTATAAAGATATCGTTTTCCATGGGGCCGAATAAAAATTGGAGTGTGTGCCAGTCAATTGCCTAACTCTCTTCAGGTCAGCCTTTATATAGAACAGCTGCTAGACCAACCTCCAATTGTTCGACGATTCGAACAATGGACCACAAATCGAAACGTCGATTTGTAGGTCGACAAAAAGGGCAAAAAAGTCGAGAGCGTCCGAGTGGACGACGCTTCGTCCACTGGACCACAGAACGTTGCGACGTTCTGTAGGTCCTCAGGTCTGGTCTGAGGTTTCTTCCCCTGCAATTTTAATTACTACCATTTGCTCTGGAATGCACCAACAATGCGTAGCTTTTGGTTGCTGGCATCCACGATTAGTATAAATTCACCTTTTTCGTAAGCCATTGGTTGGTTTAACGTTATGTCACTTTCATTCAAATGTCCTTCAATAAATTGCATGTTCGAATACGCATGTATCTTGCCTCTTAACTCATCCTTGTAGAATGGGCTTTTGATGAACCTGCCGTTAATAACATTGCCAACTTCATGATCGTAACGTAATGGCACAAGGATACTTCGCTCAAAAGGTTCACCCTTGTAGGCTATGCTGAACATGGCTCCTGCCGAAACTTCCTCAACCTCATTGCCGTGGAGCTGGATATTTCGTACCTCAGCTTCCTTCTTATCAGGAAGCACATAGAACTTATCCGCCTTCTTCAGTTTCCCGGATTTCAGGATACCGTGAGCAACATGACCCAGCGATTGGACATTTTCAGTATTATGGATGAGGCCAAATAAGCTATTGCCTGCTTCCATGGGGTTTAGTGAGAGCACCTTGGCTTTCGCAGCTTCCATATCTGCAACTTTCTCGAATTTCTCGAGTGTGGTGCCGGCAAGTGGCAGAGATACTTTTGAAACGATTAAGCCGTTTTCGCATTTGAGCGAACTGAGTGCAATTATTATTTCACCTATCTTGGGTGTTAAACTGTCAACAATAAGTATCACATAATCTGCCATGGAAAGTGCATAAAGAAGCGGTTGTATCTTTTCAGGATATCCGATCGTATCTATAAGTGTTATACTCTTCTCTTCTGGATTATAAAAAACAAGCTCACGTCTCGAAGTTTCTTTGCCTAATGATCTGCAGAATTCTTCCCTTAATTCCGGTTTGTCCGACAAGACAGCAACGAGCATGCTTCCACCCCAGATAATAATATGGAGAAAAGTTAATAGAATATTACTATACTGTGATTTGCACACTTCTTAGGTGATATGATTTATAGCACAGGCGCTTTTGAAAATGCCCTTAGCAGAGCCTTGGATGCTTCATTTATGTTTAATGCTCCTCCTTTTAGCAGCAATTTTCGTCTTTTTGCAATTTCTTCTATTAATTCTTCCGGCTTGTCACTTTTTAGTTTCATATCAAAATACTTCTCTATCCATTTGGATAATTTTTCATCTGTAATACATTTTTGTGCAACCTTTAAGGCGTAGAATTCAAAATTTTCCAATCCATCTATGTTTATGGCCCCCTTCCTGAGCAGTTCGGTTCTTTTCTCATATTCTGGAAAAACCCCAGGTGAATCAATAAGGAGTATCTCATAAGGAAGCCGTATCCACTGAATATTCGTTGTTGTTCCTGCAATAGGCGTTGCGCGAGCAACTTCTCTGCCGGCTAATAAATTTATTATTGTACTCTTGCCAACATTGGGATAGCCGACAACCACTACTCTTGGTCTTTCTTTTCCTTTTGCCAGAATTGCATTCAAAATCTTTTTTCTTTCCTTGTTCTTATGATCTGATTTTGAAGATATTGGCAAGTACTCTTTTTTATCTATTAATTTTAGTGTTTCATTGCCAACCAGATCAATTTTATTGGCTATTTTTATAAGTCTCTCCCGTCCAGCCCAATGCTCCAGTTTTCTAACTCTAGTGCCTTCCAAGTCTCGTGCATCAAGGACTTCTATTATTACTTCGCATTTTCTTAGCAATAGCCTAAAACCAGCCCATCTATCTGCAAGTTTTTTTCCAAAACGGATACCTCTCTTTGATTTTGACATATATCAATATGTACTTAGCTTATTTATACCTTATAGAACCACTTCTAATTCTTTGCAACTGTACCTTTCGATTTATCGGTCGACAAAAAGGGCAAAGACAAGGTTGCGTTCTCGGGTCTGCTCTGAGCATTCTTCCCAACAAGGTTAGGCTAGGGTAATAAAAGATTTTTTAATTTGTTAGCCCACAAGGTTTAGTTAGGGTAAATAAAAAGTTTTAATATCGCTAGCTAAACCTTGTGCCAAACCTTGTTCCCTGCAATTTATTTACAAAATTTTAATCCCTACCCGGCCATTCCTCCTCCTTTACGTTTTCCCGCGCATTCTCCTCGCGTGCCAGCATGAAAAGCCAGTCGCTCAAGCGATTTAAGTATATGATTATTTGGGGATCTATTCTTTCCTTTTTGCTTAGCGTAACAACCCTTCGCTCTGCCCGCCTGCAAACTGTCCTTGCAAAATGCAATAGCGCTGCAGTTTTGCTTCCCCCGGGCAGAATAAAATGTCGCAATGGTTGCAATGCATTTTCTATCCCATTCATATCCTTCTCCAGTTTTTCAATATTTGCAGGACCTATTCCTTTAATTGCAATCGGCTTGGGAGAAGCAAGCTGCGCACCTATGCTGAACAATGTTCGTTGCACTTCTTTCAAACTTTCAATTTTTGGTCCTTTATAATAAGGTAAAATTACGCCTATCACTGCATTCAGTTCATCTACGCTGCCGATGGCTTCCAATCGTGCATGGTCCTTGGGTAGCCGCTTCCCTCCCAACAATCCCGTATCTCCTTTATCCCCCGTACGCGTATACACCGGCATATGCCATTCTCCCGGATAACGCTTAAAATCCCTATTCCTACACCTTTTTATATCATATCTAACATATCATCTCCCATGCTGCTAAGAAAACCCGATGGGATGTGGCACGGGACTCCTTTACACCTCGCCGAGGCCATGGCTGTTCGGGTTCCGGGGACCCTTCTTCCTGCCCGCATTTTCCGCAGATATATGGAGCGGTATACCGATCGCCGTCTAGATGCCACACTCGAGCGTCTTCATAAAAACAAACGTACCGAGTTTCAGGACTGGAGCGAACTGAGCCGTCTGATCGCACATCTGTTTCGCGAACCGCTAGGCGAGGGAATCCGCCTTCCCTACACCTACCGCCATTCGGATGAAGTAAAGTTATTCGCGTACATTCTATTCTCGGAGTTACTTGCCGCCAATCTGCTTCCCCCTCAACTTCCTTCCCCGCGGGCCCTCGCCTCTTCTGCCGGTATAGCTCATGACAACGGGAAATATCTCCTTCGCCGAGGTCTGCTGGGGCTGGCTGAAAAAATGGATGTCCACCTATGGGGCCGCTGGCCGGTGTGGCCTGGCCGGGATGCCACGGATCTGGAGCGCGATATCATCCGCAAGGGGCACCTGGATGCAGGCAAGCGTCTTCTGGATGCGCTCTCCTTTGAAGGAAAAGAACGTATTATCGGCATGGTGGAATGCCACCATATCAATTTCGATGGCCGTTCCTACCCGGACAGTTCCAGCTATCCGGAGAATATTGCCGGCCGCGACCTCCCGATTGAAAAGCGGATAATGAAGCTCTGTGATGCCATGAGCGCAGTACTCCCCCGTTTCTACCGGGAACGTAACGTGGTGCAGACATTGGAAGAGGCCACGGCACTCATGATTGCGGCTGCAGGCAGGGAGGTGGATCCTTTGCTGGTGGCCCACCTGGCACACGGAATTTACACCGTCCCGGTTATGGCCATGGATGAATTGCTCGGATTTTCCCGCCTCCTCCAATCTTCCGGGAGCGAAAGCAGTACCATACTCCCTTATATCCTAGACCATCCTGTTTATCTGCAGCATATCCATCGGAGCCGGAGAGGAAAACTCGAAGCGTATCAGCGTGAATTGCAGCAAACAGATGTCCGCACCGATAGCGATCTTGCCTATGCATCCCGGGTGCATCATGCCTATTCCTCTGCCCCACTTGTTTTCCCGTGATTCTTTCCTGTATGTTTTTATACCTATTGGAATAATCTATCCCTATGGCTTCTTCTGGCTCACTGAAAGACAGCTACGACGTCATTGTAGTCGGCGGTGGACCCGCCGGTTCGGCCTGCGCCACCTACCTGGCCAAGCAGGGCCGGGATGTTCTATTGCTGGATCGTGCCAAATTTCCAAGGGATAAGGTATGCGGTGATGGGACGAGCGGCAAAAGCGTGCAGATTCTTAAGGAACTGGGTGCGCTGGAAGCCGTTCAGGCCGCCGAGCATCAGGACATGTATGGCGTTACCTTCTCCTCCCCGAACGGAATGGTAGTCCCGATCGCATCCGCGGACAAGAGCAAGCAAAAAGCACCCGGTTTTGTTTGCCGGCGCGAAGTTTTCGATAACGTTTTGTTCCAGCATGCCAAAAAATTCTGCACGGTAATCGAAGGATTTTTCGTCAACGATCTGATTCGGGAAAGCGACCAGGTCGTGGGCGTCACCGGCATGGACAGCTCTACGCGGCAAAATCACACCTTCCGTTCAAAACTGGTGGTCGGTGCCGATGGCGCGGGCAGCATCGTCGCCCGGAAAGTGGGGTCGGTCAACAATGATGAAAAGCACCAGGTAGCCGCCATCCGGGCGTACTATAAGAATGTAGAAGGAAATTCCGATCAGATCGAATTGCACTTTGTGCCGGAGGTAATCCCCGGTTACTTCTGGATATTCCCGTTGCCGAACAAGCACGCGAACGTGGGGATCGGCATGCTGGTAAGTCACATGAAACAGAAGCGCGTCAATCTCCAACAGGCTATGTTTGATGCCATCCAAAACAATGCCCTATTCAAGGAACGTTTTGCCAATGCGCAGGTGGAAGGCGGCATCAAGAGCTGGTTCCTGCCGCTGGGTTCCAAACGGGTGAAGGTAGCCGGCAACGGCTGGATGCTGATCGGCGATGCCGCTTCGCTCATCGATCCATTCAGCGGCGAAGGCATCGGAAACAGCCTGGTCAGCGCCAAGGTGGCCAGTGGAATTATTGCGGTTGCATTCCAAAAAAACGATTTCACCGAAGCTACACTGGGTGCGTTCCAGAAAGCGCTGTTTGATGAGCTGGGCCATTCGCTAGATACCAGCTACAAACTGCAAAAAATCGGCCAAAACACCTTCCTCCTCAACTGGATTATCGGCAAGGCCGCCCGGAAAGAAAAGGTCCGCCAGGCCATCAGCGCTGCCTTAATCAACCCCGAGCAGCAGAAGCAGTTCTATTCCCCATGGTTCTATCTTAAGCTGTTGTTCGCATAGTTGTAAGGTACAGTTGCAAATGTTTTTAAATATATCGCCATAAATTATAACTTATGGTTCAGGCATTAAAATCAAAACCTAAAATAAACCATTCTCCAAGCGCTTTTCACAAAGCAGCCTTGTTTGCTGGTCTCCCACTTGCATTGGCTTCCTGTAGCCATACTGCACCAGAAGTTGTTCCAGTGAAGATGACGCCTCCTCACTCTTCAGCACCTTTGGCAGCTGACTTTCCTTCAGATAGGGCTTGGAAAGTAGGAGATGGACAGCCTGTCATAATGCCCAATGTTCCTCCAGATGGTACTAAGGTTATTCGGTTGGCTCGTGTGATGGAAAGTAAAATATTCCCTAGGGGAGCAGCTGTCGTAGAAATTCTTGATTCTCAGGGCAATGTAGAACGAATATTCATAGAAGCTGGCACTAGCGTCGCTTTCTCGCATCATGGTTTTCAGATAAGGGTAGATTCTGTTGATACTACAAACTCCTCCGCATCAATCGAAGTTGAAAGTTTTCCAAAATAATTTAATTTTAATTCTTTCTAATCAATTTAAATTCCTTCTTTTTGTAATAAAACCATGCAGGTTACCTGGAAAAAAATAGACCCAAAGGATTACACCGATGAAATTCTGGCTGTGGCCTTGCTACAAGGGGAGAAACTGCCTTTTCCGGAAATCACGAAAACTATCCGAAAAGAATCCTTTGAAGGCAAGACCGATCAAGCGTATACCATAGATACGCTGGGCAAATTCCCGTTCAAAAAATTATTCTTATTCGGTTTGGGGGAGAAAAAGGACTTTCATACCGATTTAATTCGAAGATTCGCCGGCGTGGCTATCCGCTATGCAGTAAAGCTGAAGAGCGACCGTATCGGGTTGGTATTGCCTTCCATGTCATCGGCCAACACCGCACAAGCCCTCACCGAGGGAGCGGTCCTTGCCAATTACAGCTGCACCAAGTTCAAAAGCAAGAAGGAAGATGTATTCGAAGTAAAGGAGGCGCACATCCTGACAAAAGAAAACGTGCAGGATGCGGTTGCCCATGCCGCAATCCTCGCAAACGCCCAGAACTACGTTCGCGACATCAATGAAAACCCGGCCAATATTGCCACTCCGCAGATGCTGGCCGAAGAAGCGAAAAAGCTGGCCAGGCAGAACGGGCTCGGCATAACGATACTGGAAAAATCCGACCTGAAAAAAATGAAAATGAATGCGATTCTGGCGGTTAACCAGGGCAGCGACGTCCCGCCCGTCCTCGTCGTTCTCGAATACAATAAACACAAGAAAAACCTTCCACTCTATGCGGTGGTAGGCAAGGGCATTACCTTTGATTCGGGTGGCATTTCGCTCAAGCCCGCCAAGGGCATGCAGGAGATGAAATATGATAAAACCGGTGCCGTTACCGTGCTCGGCATCGCCAAGGCCGTAAGCGAACTACAGCTGCCCATCCGCCTGATCGCCGCGTTTGCGGCTACGGAAAACCTGCCCTCCGGCAGTGCACAGAAGCCCGGAGATATCATCACGGCATACAACGGCAAGACGATCGAAGTGTTAAATACGGATGCAGAAGGACGTTTGATCCTTGCGGATACGCTTGCATACGTGGCAGAACAAAAGCCGGAAGCCATCATCGACCTTGCCACGCTCACCGGCGCGATCATCGTTTCCCTGGGCCGTCATCGCATTGGCTGTTTCTCCAACGACGATAAGCTGGCCAACGTTCTCTTCGCTGCAGGCGAAGAAACATTCGAGCGCGTATGGCGCATGCCGCTTGACCAGGAATATATTGAAATGAACAAAGGCGCTTTTGCAGATATCAGCAACATCGGCAGCGAAAAAGGCGAGGCCGGCAGCATCACGGCCGCGGCATTCCTCCGCGAATTCATCGGGGATTGCAAATGGGCCCATCTGGACATTGCCGGCGTGGATCACATTGCCGACAGCCATGGTTATCTGGGAAAAGGTGCGAGTGGCATAGGTGTGCGGTTAGTTACCAACGCATTGGAAAAACTCGCGAAGAAATAGGTCATGCCTCAAACCTATAATAATATTGCCGCAAACCTAGTTGTCCCTGTTCATCATAAACCAACTGTCCACCTAATTTTTCCATTCTCTCGAAATACACCCTTGCTTTATCCGGGTGCATGCTTCCCATATACTTCCAAAAAATTCGCCATGGCGTTGATGCAAAAAATTCAGAAAATCCATTTTTTCTAGCGAAATGGCGCGCAGCAGCTAGCGCAATTGATTGCCAATCCCCTGTTAGTTTTCTTAGTTCACTAACCTCGCCATCAAGAGCTGATCTTCTTAATAAGTCCGGTACATCACTTTGTACCTCTTCTAAAATAAGACGATTCTCCAAAATTGTAAATGCGGCTAGCGCAATCGCCCCGTCAGCATGCTCAAACTTAGGATCGGCTATAAGCCTCATTAATCTATCCAGTCCTCCATTTGTTGGATAGACTGCCAGTTCAAAGTTTCCTATTGGGCTGCCTACTGGTTTTTCTGCAAACGGGCTCGCTTCGTATAAAAAATCATGGTCATCCAAATCTAATCGTCCAAGAGTGGCATATTTTCCATGTAATCTTATAAGTCTTTGAATTTTGTCTTTAGTTAATTTATCCGGATCCGGTTCAGTTGCACCAGCCTTTCTAAGTGCAGTATAAACATCTTCTGCAGACAACATTAGAAATTTGCGGCGTAAAATCCTCCAATTATCTGTTTCTCCTTTATCAAATGTTATCCGATATCTTGCACATGATGTTTCTTTTATTTCGAAATAAATAAGCGCCATGAGAATTGCAACAGCATTTCTATCTTTCTCATCCACGCCATCTGTTAAAAAATCACGCATGGCACATAATAAATAGGAAGAGGTTAATCCATTCCCCACTGATCTCACATCCCTTATTATGCTATCAATATTCCTTGGTTCGGAAAGATCAATTGATAATCTATCCATATCTCCCATGAATTCCGCGATGATTCTGTCGTATATTCTATTCATTCTTTTTAGTGTTTCATTATCAATACTGCTAAGCAGGTCCATTTCCTTTTTTTTACTTTCCCCGCCATCTTCATTGCAATCAGCACGTCCATTCTCCAGATCCTTCTTATGCCGCTCTATATCTCCTCGTGTGAATATTTTTTTCGGGCCTCTTGCCTTTCTATTATTCCTGTCATTTCCGTCTTGTTTTTCGAATTCAACTAAACCAAATAAACTCTCTTCCAGCAATGATCTTGCGTATAAATATCTGCTAAGATGAAAAGGTGTGAGCTCCCGTTCTATTCTTGTTTCTCCATCAACAAATGGGTTGCCCTTGAAACCAGCTGGCGGTTTTTCGAGATTGCAATAAGCGCGTAAAGCCCGCTGGCCTTTGGCTAGCCGTTTTCCTTTTTCATCTAACACGAGTTGCATGTATGTTTGTTGTAAAAAAATGTTTAAAAAGGTAATCATTGACGAAGAAGTAAACTATACCCTCCCCAATATCGTTTCAGCGATAGAAACATACTCCTCTTCCGCACATGCTACATGCTCTTCCCTGCAGGCAATTGCCAAATACCGTTCCCCGATTTTCACGTTGAGCCGTGCATTGCTTACCTCTCCATACATGGAGAGATCCCCAAACCAGGCGAAGTATGCTGCATCCCCTACTCCGGAAACCTCTTTTCCATGGATTTCGTATCCCTCAATGGTTTGTTGGCTTCGAATATATTGCAGGTCTGTTTCAAATTCCGGTGCGCTTTTTGTTTCCACCCGGATTTCCGTGGGTGCAAATGTCCTTTCTCTCCCTAAGTGGATCCAGCAAAACGAAGACCCGGCGCTCAATTCTTCCACCCAGTCGTCTCCTCCCAATAGTGCCGCCGCATCCTCTGCGGCATAAATCAATTCACCTGTGCTTGTTTTCACTGTGCCGCATATGTCCGGCTGGGGTATCGTGGTATGTGCAGTTTCTTCCGCCCCGCTATCCGTTGGTAAAGAAGGAGGAGTTCCCGGCGGAGCAGGTTCTGATGGCGCACTACACCCTGCTAAGAAAACAGCCAGAGCCAACAGCAAAACAAGTTTTTGCATGACCGCTCTATAAAATAACTGTTTTTAAATTTATCACAAATAATACCTTTATGTCATTTATTGGCAATATTGGAAAAGCAATCTCCCTTCTTATAAAAACCTGGCCTTTTATTGCCATCCGTTTCGCAGCATTGCTTGCGGCAAGTGTCATCTCCTTTGTTCTTTTTGTTATTCTCATAGTTGCCCTTATCCTATTTGGAATGAATGATATTTTAGGCCTAGGCATTCTACTTGCGATAATACTGTTTGCCGGCTTTAGCGGCATATTCTCCCTTCTTGCAAGATACTTCCTATTTCTCTATGATGCGGGGCACGTTGCGGTTATGGCAAAGATACTGAAAGGCGAGGGCAGCGAGGTTCCTAGCACAATGAAACAATTGGATTATGGGAAAGACGTCGTGATAAAAAGGATAGGCTCGCTTTCTGTTCTTTATGTGTTTAAGGCCATTGTATGGGGAATACTCCGGGCCATAAACCGTGCCGTAGGCTTCCTATCCGGCTTTTTGCCTGGTTCCATCCGGCAGTTGATCCGGTTTGTTATGGCGGTGATAAACCGTGCCATTTTCCTTATCTTCGACATGATCCTTTCCTACCTGGTTTTTGCGCCTGCAAAGAATGCCTGGTTGTGCGCCGCAGATGCGCTTGTTATCTATAAGAAAAACATCGGCCGTTTCCTCGGGGTGGCGGCGTTCCTTGTCATCGGCAGCTATACCATCTCCTATCTCGGGGTTATCCTCGGGTATGCCCTGTTTTTTGCCGCCTATGCGGGCGTTACCGCTGCACAGGATATCGTACAGGTCGCCCTTGTCATTTTTGCCCTGATCTTCCTGTTCATGTTTTTCGAGGCGTTAAGGCAATGTCTGGTCATCCCATTTTCCCGGGCGCTGGTTCTTTGCGAATTCTACGAGACATTGCAAAAAACGACCATCGGCAAGGAGGATTACGGCATATTAAACGACATCCCACAATTCAGGGATCTCTTGGCTAAGGCGAAATCCGGGGCTTAAGATACACGGTAAAAAACCGCTGAAGGAATGTCAAAATAGAAAGTACTGCTATTCCATAAAGCAAAATAGTGAACACATTCTCTACATGCGATATAAAAAGCAGCATCGCTGCCAGCAGCAGGACGCTCCGCTCCGTCCGCTCCAGCAGCCCGGGCATCTGCAATGCCTCTTTATGCTTTAATATTTTAGAATGCTCGGCATACGCCTTGACAAATGCGGTCATCGCCGTGCCGAAAAACAGGATCAGGATCAGCACCACCTGCAAATCAGCGCTGGCTACACTGAACAATGCCAAAATCAGGAAAAATTCCACGATCCGGTCGGCAATACCGTCCAAGAATGCACCTTTTTTACTCTCTAATTTCTTAGCCCGTGCGATCGCTCCATCTGCAACATCAAAAAAGAAAGAAAATACAAACAATACAAACGCGGGTATGCGAAGTACCGGATCCAACCATGCAATAAATGCAAAAAGAGACAGCACCACGCTCAAAATACTAATACTGTCCGGATGCAGCGGTACCCATGTGAGCGCATGGCCTATTCTCTCCGAAATATTTTTTGCAAGCGTAGAATGTTTTAACATTAATTCTTCCCTTCAATAAACCGTTCAAATTCTTTTCTTGCTTCCTCATCGCTCATCTGCTGGGGTGGATGCTTCATCAAATACGCACTTGGGCCAATGAGCGGACCGCCCATTTTTCTATCCAACGCAATCTTACAAGCCCGTACGGCATCCACCACGATGCCCGCAGAATTCGCCTTATCGTCTACTTCCAGCCGTACCTCCATGTTATATGGAATATTTGCCCACATTCTGCCCTCAATACGCATAAACATTATTTTCGTATTACCTAAGAACGGAATAAAATCACTAGGGCCAACATAAATATTTTCATCTGGTAATCTTTGCCTTAATTGGCTTTGTACTGATTCCGTCTTACTTATTCTCTTAGATTGTAATCTTTCTTGTTCTTTCATATTTAGGAAGTCGGTGTTATGAATCAAAATATTGGAACAGATAAATCTTTCATATCGTGGTACACTAATGTCATACACATATTGCGGTGTTGCCGCTATTTTCTTTATTTTTTTTATCTTTAAAAAACGCGTGTCCCCCAGACAGATATTTTTTATCTTGTTAGACTCTTTACCATCTTTTACTTTGTTGATTTGGTCTAGTATTATGTGCGCTCTTGTTGTTGGCCATCTTGCCCAGCTTTTGGTCCGAATCCCCCATTTTTTTATTAATTCTATTTTTGGAATTATATGCATATTGCCTTTGGTAAGTTTTTCAACAGCAATACCAGCTCTTTCATTTTTTTGCGATTGTATAAACCCTACCGTCTGGATAAATTCTTCTACATCTTCCTTTGAAGAAATTATGCCATGAGCTATATACCTCAAATCTGTTTTGAAGGAATTTTTCTCATTTTTATGTGTGTAATCCTCCCTAAAAACAGAGGAATTAATCCCAATCCTTAAAAGCAATGTTCGTATGTCCTCAGCCAAACCAGCAGATGCTGTAGTCCAACGAATCTGTTTTCCTGTTACTGTTCCATCACCACTTATATAACCTTTTAGAATAAATGCTATCTGCCTATTTGATAAATCAAAAGCCCAGTTCGGAATGCGTTTTGTGTAACAATTTCCGCCTAATCCCAACGTCAGCCTAAAAATTTTTGTAAGTGTTTTTGACATTATACGGACAGCTACCTGTTTTTGACCTCTCACTTTATACCCTATATTGTGTTTACTTGTAAAATTTTCTATGATATTCATACATTCAGGATCGTTGCCGCAAGCTATTTCTAAATTGCTTGATCCTTCTCTGTCAAAACTGCCATCTGCTAACCATAATCCAACCAGTTGTAGCAATTCATCTGTTACAGGATAATTGACTGGAATTTTTATTTCCGGGTGATTATGAATCCGTATATTGCCTTCTGGACTAATCCCCTGCGCAAAAAGCTCTTTTAGATACGGTATTAAACTTATGTTCTTAACATCTTCCTTTTCTTCTAGGATAAGGGATCTAGGAACCGCTATCATGGTGTCTTTTTCTTTTAATGAATTTATTGGAACTGCCTCAAGTTTTCCGTGTTCATTTAATATGAAAACATTATGATCCTTAGTTATTTTTATTTTTCTGCCTTCATTTGTCTCGATCTGATAAAGGTCTTCGTTAAGTTGATGACGTATTAAAGCAGAAATTTTTACTGGGCACACTTTAAATTCTTCATCTATTGTAAAACACTGAAGGTTTTGATTAGTTTTGCCTACATCCACCATATCTTTTCCATCCTCTCTTCTTTCCCCATATACATCAATCCATTCATCTATAAAATCTCCAATCCTTGCTTTGATTACTTTGCCATCATGAACGAATAGAATTTCTTGATCTCCTGTTACGCTGTTCCCACCAACATTTATCTGGTATGTTTTATCTATTTTTGTTCCGCGATCATCACAAAGCTTTGCTAATGTGCGATGAACGATTGTTGCTCCAACTTGCCCTTTAATATCGTCGCTTACAATAGGTATATTCGCTTTTTTGAATTTCTCCGCCCATACAGGATCCGAACCAATAAAACTTGGCATACAATTCACAAACCCAGTACCAGTATCCAGGCAGATCTGCGCCCAGAATTTCGTAGCCTTCTCCGATCCTACCGGCAAATAGGAAACCACTATCTCCGCTCCCGTTTCTTTCAGTGCTTTCTTTATTTCGTCACTCAGTTGCTTCGTCGACTTTTTACTCTGAATAGGCTTAATTTTATTCTCTACCCAGATGCCGACTCCATCTAATGCTGGTGTTTCATAAACCAGAGCATTAGTTTTTGCCATTTTATCCTTCGGGATCCAATTAACTAGGTTTGGGGATTCATAAATAGCTTCGTTAATAGTTTTGCCTATCTTGTTCTCCCCAACATCAAACCCACAAACAAATTCAATATCGTGGATGGTATAGCCTGCCATGCTCTCGTGCATAATGCCAATAACCTTCTGTTCCGGGTGCTGCTTGTAATATTCTATGCCCTGCACCAAGCCCGCAAAGCAGTTGCCGACGCCCACTACGGCGCATTTGATATTTCCCATATTCATCACTATTTAATGAATTCTTATATATTTAAAGATTTTTAAATAGTGGCCCTCTCTTTCCCCCTCAACGGTCATAGTTATATTAAAAAACCATACCCGCCACTATCCCATTATTCTTGGGCTCATAGCTCAGCACCTTTTTAGTAAAAAGCTGCACCAAAAACGGGCATGCTAAAAAGGAGAGCAATAGCAGAGCGCCCGCTTCGCATGCGGGAGGCCGGGGGTGCGAGTCCGCCTTTTTCATAAAAAGGCGGCCCAAAAACCGTTGGGTTAAACGCATATCCCCCTGAGTCCATAAAACTTTTAGTAAAAGTTTTATCAAAACTGGGATGCTAAATTTGGACTGACTTGGAGGGTGCATCCTCTAAGCCGAAGTCCATTTGTGCCTTTTACCAAAAGGCACCCCAAAAGTGAGTTGCTAAAATGAGCGGCATCCATAGCCATTAAAACCTAATTATCCGTAGTATTTCATTCTGCTATTCTTTTCCGTGAGTTTATGGAATTTCCGAATATCTATAAGGGGAATTACCGGTTATTGGCCATTGCGCCTGTTATCCTGATCCTTGTTTCATTGTATTACATTCCCCAGCTGCAGCTGGGGGTGGAGTTTACCGGTGGTACGCTGCTCAGCTTTCGCGTGCCGGAAGAAGTTTCCGCCGAAGAATTTTCCGAAATACTGATCGCGCAAGGCCTGGATGGCGATGTAAAGGTCTTTCCCACCGCCCGCGGCTACCAGGTGGAAATTCTCCTTCCGTCCGATCCCCAGTTTGCGCGGGCCGAAGAGCTGAAGGAAAAGTTCTTCAACCGCATCGATGATGTCGAACGGCTGGCGTTCCTGGCCGCGGAAGATCCCTCCCAGCAAAACGCCTACAACATCCAGCGCGCCGAGCTGGACGGGATCACCGATGAAATGTTCACCCTGGCCCAGCATCCTGCGCAGGCTGGTTCCATGGACAATTTCCGCGAATTGCGCTCGGAATTCCTGAATTCCTATACGCTCGTTTACGATAATTACCAGCGGGCGGTTACCACGCCTTTTGCCTCCCGCTACGAAGTCTCCTCCATGGCACTGGAAACCGTCAGTCCCACGTTGAGCGTGCACTTCCTGGCCACCGCTACCCAGATCGTCATCATCTCCGCCATACTCAGCATCCTCCTGGTCTTCCTTTTCTTCCGTACCTTCGTTCCCAGTTTAGCCATCATCATCGGCGCATTCAGCGATATCGTCATCGCGCTGGGCGCCATGGGCTTCTTCGGCATCCCGCTCACCTTCCCTTCCTTTGCCGCCCTGCTCATGCTGGTAGGATACTCCCTGGATACCGATATCCTGCTCACCATGCGCATGCTCCGGCAGGAAGGTACGCCTCGCGATAACGCATATGCCGCCATGAAGACCGGCACCACCATGACTCTCACCGGTCTGATCGCCTTCGGTGTATTGTTCCTGCTTTCCCTGTTCACCCATATTCCTACGTACTTCGAAATCTCCAGCGTGGCCCTGGTCGGCCTGATCGGCGACCTGTTCGCCACCTGGGGCATCAATGCCCTGCTGATGCTGTGGCATGTAGAAAGGTCTTCCCATGCTTCCGCTTAATGACCGCTCCTTCCAGCTGTTAACCATCCTGTTCCTGCTCTTTGCCGCAGGCCTGTTCTTCTATCCCGGTTCCGCCGGCCTTTTCCTTATTCTTTCCCTGTTCGTTTTCGGCGGCCTTTCCATCCTCTGGAAGGTAAACCATCTCAAGGTTGCCGGCCTCGTTTTTCTTGTTCTGCTGGCCCTCGTCAATGTCGGTTTATACGGTTTCAAATTCGGCATTGATTTCAGCGGCGGCACCCGGATTCCCATCCTCCTGGAGCATTCCGTGGACCAGGATGTCATGAACGAGCTCATCCAGAGCATCAAAAAGCGGATCAGCGTGCTCGGCCTTACCGAAGCCAAGGTGCGCGCCATCGGCAACAGCCAGATCGATGTGGAAGTGCCCAGCAGCGATCCGGACCAGATCCGCTTCATCCAGGACACCCTCTCCCACCAGGGGGTTTTCCAGGGAATCATCGAAGGCCAACTCGCCCTTTCCGGCGAAGACATCTTTACCGCATCCATTACCCCGCTCACCGGCGCCCAGCTGGGAACCAGCGCGGACTGGGGCGTACAATTCTCCATCAACCAGCGCGGGGCCCAGCGTTTTGCCGATGCGGCCGAAGGCCAGGCGAATAAGCCTATCTACATGTTTCTGGACCGCCCCCGCCATGCGGCAATATTCATTGACCGGGAGAGCATCCGGCAGAATGCACCGGTGGAAAGTACGGAACGCCGCTTGGTTGAGGAATTAAACCATTCGCTCCAGCTGGAGGGCGATCCCATCCGCCTGTATGTTCTGGATGACATCAACGTATCCGATTTGCCCAGCGTGCAAAACACCACCGCGCTGATACGTTCGGAAGCGGCTGCGGATACCAAAGCCATCCTCATCCAAAAAGGTTATACCCTTCGTGAAGTGGAATCCCTGGCACCCATCTACCAGTCCACCTCCTCGGGGGTAAGCCTCGACCAATGGGAAGCCGTGGGCTTGCTAACAACCGCAATCCTCTCTCCAGGCGTTACCCAGGGCCTGCCCATCTACAATCCCAGCATCACCGGATCGGTAGGCTATATCCAGGACCCAACGCTCCGGGCCCAGACCGCGGAAGAGAACATCAAACGCATCGAATCCATCCTGAAAGGCGGTTCATTGCCCGTGCAGATATCGCTGGGCAGCTCCAGCGTGGTCCCGCCTTCCCTGGGCGAGGAGTTCCTCCATCTCAGCCTTATCGGCATTGTTGCCGCGCTCATCACCATATCCATCTTCATCGGCCTCCGCTACCACCATCTGCATATTATCCTGCCCATTATCGGCATCAGCATTTCCGAACTCATCATCCTGCTATCCATCCTGGGTTCCTTCACTATTGATTTAGCCGCCATGGCCGGCATCATCGCAGCCATCGGCGTCAGCGTGGATGCGCAGATCGTTATCACCGATGAGCTGCTCAAAAAGCAGGGCCAGATCCAGGAAAACCTAAAGCAGGCGTTCTCCATCATCAAAACAACCGTCATCGTTGCCATTGTCGCCATGCTGCCGCTTTTATTCTCCGGCCTGGTGGAGGTCATCGGCTTTGCCACGGCCACCATTTTGGGTGCACTGCTCGGTTTCCTGCTCTCCCGTCCGGCTTATGGTGTACTTGCAGAAAAAATCCTGAAATAACCCTTTTTCCTGTTGATTTATAAAAGTCGGTTAAGTAACCATCCCATGCGTAATAAACGCCTCCACCCCGATTTATACCTCATCCTAATTATTGGTTTGGCCTTATTCATCGCAGGATGCACACAGCAGGCACCTGCTCCTTCTCCACAACCATCTGAAACTACCCCTTCCCCTTCTTCAGAGCTTCCTGCGCCAGCGCCTACTCTTCCCGTTTGTATTCTTACTCCTGATCTGGTATACAACACATGTCAAATCCCGCGAACTCCCGCACAGCTTTCATCCCGGCTTTATTTTGGCGAATGCGAGGTAAATGCAGGCACAGCGCGGGGGGAAATTTTCTTTGTTGTTACTTTCAAAAACGTATCGCTCCAAACAATCGAATCGCAGTTTGATCAATTGGAATACGAACAGCAACACGGGCCGGCAGGCGACAAGAGAATGGAAGAAATTCCAGGATTGGGCGATAGGGCCTTGGTTATCTATACGCCTTCTGAGCTAATACGGGATGTGGAATACCAGAATGATTTTGAGATATACTTCCAGGCAGGTAATAAAGGCGGAAAGTTTTCAAGCAACGGCGATCAGGTTTGGGTATACGACACCGCGCAGCAGCAAGCGGTTCCCATAGGTGGCGGATGCGATATAGATGAGGCCAAAGAAATCATCCAAAATACCATCATCCCATACTTAAATGCAACAAACGCATAACTATTTTTCCTATCTATCCCCGGCGCCTATGACGGTGACCAGTAGCTCACGTTATACTGGAAACCATTGCTGACGACGCGCACCGTTCCGTTGTCATAATTCGTATAGAAGTCGACATCCCGCAAAACCAACCGCTCAAACAGCGGCTGCCTTGCTCCGCCGATCTCTTCGTTCGGCCCGCCGCTGATGATCATTACCTCCGGGTCCACCCTAAGCATGGCCTGGTCCAGACGGATGTTGCCCGCGCCCAGGCCGTGGAACGGTGCCTGCATGATGACACATCGTACCTCGTCGGAGCGCATGTTGGCAATGTCCCCCTGCGGCCCGGCCTGGATATCTGAAGTAAGCATTATGCAGAAATCCCTGTCCAAAATGCGTAGCACGACCGCATCATTGTCCGGATTGTTGTAGGGCTGGCTGGAGCGGGGATTCAATACCTCAAAGCGCATGCCGTTCAGGTTAAATATATCCCCCCGTTTCACGGTCTTTATCGCAGCTCCCTGGTTTTGCATATCCACGATAATGTCAAAATACTCCATGTCTGCAAAGTATTGCCCGGTCCACCATACCTCCTCCACGTAGAATTCTTCTAAAACTTCTCGGATACCGCCGTAATGCTCCGTGTCCGCATGCGTAGTTATCCAAAGTTCAATATCATCCACATTCCTGGTTTTCAGGAAATTCCGGATCGTCGTTCCGCTCTCTTCCGGTCCTGCGTCCACGAGGATGTCCAGGTCTCCTTTCTTGATGAAGATTGCATCGCCCTGTTTCATTGCCGTTCCCACGTCAATGAAATAAACGGCAAACGAGGCACCCGGATTTTCCGTATAGCCGGCTGTAAACAGCGGAATTCCTCCGTTCCCCTCAGGCGGCCGGTCCACCGGGTATCCCACGCTATAGTTCTGTGAACTGGTGATGTTTATTCCCGGAGGTGCCGTCTCATTGGGTTCTACGATTGGAACGTCCTCCGGCCGGTCGTGAAAGCATCCGAATGTAAGGAATAGCGCCACCAGCATCCACGCCATCTTTTGCATAACTTAACCTCTAAACCTAACCTTTCTTTAAGTATACGCAATGCATCGCCTATTTTTATCCTTTCTTGTTCGCTTTACAGCGCAGGTTTCCTTTCAGCTGCTTGCATCTGGAGTGCCTTGGGCACGGATCATGGTCCCAGCTTTCTAGGGATGCTGATGGCGAATGCCGGAAACACTCTCTCCCAAAATTTCCATTACGTGTTTCCTGTCCGGAAAAGGTACCGGAGCCGGAACATCCCGCGGGCCGGGGTTGGATTGCTGAAACCGTATCCATACCATGCCCAGATCCTGCACGCTCATTACGATCCCATCCAGTTTTCTTCGCCTTTGATGCGGGGTTAGGGTACGTCCAAAGAGCTGTTGGGCATTCCACCCATTGCAAAACCGCCTTTGGACTATGGAAATATACTCGTGGGCAAGCGGCCGGTCGCCGGCAATGTGCAAAAGAATCTTCAGCTGGTCATCGACTGCCTTTGCCATTCCCCGGTCCCCTTTCTCCAACTGCTTTACCCCCAACGTCGTAAGTCCAATGGCATCCCGCAGGAAATGCATCTCCAGCGGGGACCAGCTTGTCTCATGCGTTTCCCTGCTTGCATCGTCCGTCACATTTCCGTTTTCTTCTCCTACCGTCAGCCGGTTAAGCCGGACGGTGAGGTCGTTAATACCCCATGCCTCTATGGCCGCCTCCATTATCTGTTCCTGCCTTTCCGGATTCCCCATGTGTGCCTGCAGGGCCGACAGGATGTAGCGTTTGACATCTGTCTTATCCCCTTCTGGATACTGGTGGAATGCTTCGTTTACTATGCGAAAAATGGCTGCCTGCAACCGTTGCATCTGGAAATGGTCCGACAGTTCTGGCGCCTCTGTCGTCTTAAAGAAATTCACCACTCCCCCGCCGCCATGCGCGGCGTCGGCATAGCCTTTCTCCAGCTCTTCTTGGATTGCTTCCAGGGATTCTATATTCCCTGCCCGCGCCAGGGCATCCATCGCTGTTTTCTCTCCAAACCGCTGGGCGATTTTCAACACGATTCTTTCAGCATCTGGCTGACCCATGAATCTGATGAACACCGTCTCCCGTATACGGCGTTTAAGCGGCTCCTCTTCTTCCACTGTCGGCTGGAGCGGTTTAACTTCTATCCTCCATCTCTGCATCAAATCGGCAAAACTGGCTGCCTCCCGCAGATCCCGCATCACCACCTGCATCCCCTGGCGCCCTGCCTGTTGTTCTGCAAGCTGCACCATTTCATCCCAACGGTCTTTGGGGAAAATCTCTTTCCGTGTTTTAAGGATCCACCAGACCAGGCGTCTAAACGGCCCAGAAATTCTTGGCGTTGGTTCCAATTCCCTCCGAAGCGGCTCTGCCTGCGGTTCCTGATTTTGATGCCGGCTTCGCCTGCGGGCATTATGTATATGCATCCAGCTCAAACCCCTCACGCTCCTGGCACGTCCGAGGGCAGCCAACGCCGCCTGCTCGCTAACATTCTGGGCCATGCATTCTGCTATAAAAAGCGCTTCCTTACTTTCATGGGGAGAGTATGCCTGTTTTCTTGCATCTAAAATTCGCTGGGCCTGCTGCCTGAATCCCCCTGAAAGCTCCCTTTGTACTGTGGCCATCCGGCACCCCTACAACGTTGTCCTTGCTCTCTGTTGGTTTATTCTAAGTGCGTGTATTGCCTCATTGACCTTTATCCGTTCCTGTTTTCCATCATTTCTATAGCGTATCGTGACGGTATCATCCTTCAATGTCTGGTAATCAACCGTTAAGGCATAGGCCAGGCCGATCTCATCGGCTTTCGCATATCTTCTTCCAATACTCCCGCTCTCCTGGTAAAATACATCCAAATCACTTCGAAGCGCAGCATAAATCTCCTGCGCCTTTTCGGCCAGCCCGTCCTTCTTCATTAACGGGAATACCGCGCAGGCATACGGGGCAATAGCCGGCGGCAGATCAAACCACTCCCATTCTTTTTCTTTGCTCCTCTCGCGGAAGGTATGTTCAAGGATGCAGAACATCAACCGGTCAACACCGAGCGAAGCTTCAAACACATGCGGCACGACCTTTTTCTTCTCCTCTTCGTCGAAAACCGAAAAGTCCTTCTTGCTGAATGCGGCATGCCGGCTCAAATCATAATCCGTCCGGTACGCGTTCCCATTGATTTCAACAACACCATGGGAAGTTTCAACTTCTAAATCAACGTTGCTTTGGGAATAGTGCGGCCGCTCCTCATCTTTCAATACTCTAAAATACATCCGTTTTCTATCCAGGCCGCATTGTAAATAAAATCCCCATTCCAATGCTAAGAAATATGCCATGATCTCGTTAGCAATTTTCTCTTCTACCAATTGCTTCGCGGTTTTTTCTACCGTCTTTCCATGGATCTGCATCCGCATCTTCGTATCTGCAGCCCGTTCAAATCCTTCCATCTTTCCATTTTTTGGGTTAAAGAAGTATTCCAGTTCCATTTGCGTAAATTCGCGCATCCGCACCAGGCTTCTGCGCGGCGAAATCTCGTTCCTGAAGCTCTTGCCCACCTGGGCCACGGCAAGCGGAAGCTTCGCTCCATGATTTCTAAACAAACGCAAAAAATCCACGAATATGCCCTGCGCGGTCTCCGGCCGCAAATATGCCTGTGTTTTCTCCCCGCCGATCTGCGTTCCAAACATCAGGTTGCTCATTGCTGCGCTGGTAAGCTTGCCTTTCTTACATGCAGGACACGCCAGCTTCTTCTCCCGGATGGCGGCGTCCAGGCTTTCCAGCTTCCCATCCCATTTTTTATTGGTAGCTTCCTCTACCAGGCTATCCGCGCGGAGCTTTGCCTTGCAGTTTACGCACTCCACCACCGGATCGGCGAAGCTGTCCACATGTCCGGATGCCTTCAATACTATTTCCGGTGTTACCGTTGCCGTTTCCACTTCGTGCGCGCCTATTTCGCGTACAAACATGCGGCGAAAGAGTTCCTCAATCCTGTTTTTAATTAATTTACCCACAGGTCCGTAATCGTAGAATCCGCTCACGCTGCCGTACGGTTCGTTGCTGGGTATGAAAATGCTTCGCGTTAACGCCAGCTCATGGATACGTTCGTAGAGTTTTTGTTCTTTCATCTTGCCCCATACCTCTTTTCCATCGCATCTAATCTCCTATCCAGTTTCTTCTCTGCCTCCAGCCGTTCCATCGCATACTCATTCAAATCCACAAAATTCATATACTTTCCTAAGCTTGGATTCACTCGCGAAATTTCCTTATACATTTCCTGCGCAATCTTTCTATAATCCGGATGCCCCTGCTGCATGCTGCGCAGCTCGCAAAGATGGAACGCCTCGCGCAGGTTCAATTTGAAATACCAGCGGATTTTATGCGCAAGGGGCACAACATACTGAGCCTGCATTGGCATTTTATTTGCAATTTCCTGCCATGCATTTTTAGCAAGCTGCATTGCATCTTTGAATTCATTTTCATGTCCTGCCTGCACAATTTCGTGCGGCAATGTATATCCGTGCTCACATCCCAGCAGCTGCCTTTGCTGTGTTAAGATGCGATGCCTGTGCAGGTCGCGATAAGCTCCAAAATTTGTTAAAATATCAAACGTGTAATAAACATTTTCAAACGCTCTTCCAGGCTTATGCCTCCTGTTTTTTCTTTCGCCAACATATTTTGCAATGATTTTTTCCCTTTCGCCTGCGCTCATTTTTTTTGCCTTCTCTTTCAATTCGTCCAATGGCGTATTTGTGTATTGATAAAGGATATAAGCAACTATTTTCGTTTCTGCGTCTTCATCATATTCGATCAATTCAACTTCGTTTTGCGTTATTCGTTTTGCACTATGCGTTTTTCCAATTTCCATCATCTCCTTTTCAATATTTGCAAAATATCCCTGCTGCTCTTTTCCATATCTTTCCCCGGCGCGTTTCACAAAAGAAGGGATAACTCCTGCCAATTCTTCATGCATCATCCTTGCAATCCCATGCATCTCCTGCAGCTGGCTGGCGTACATCTTTGTAAGCAGATATTCAAAACTTCTCCCATCGCCCATTGCGCCCATGTTTGTCAAGGTTGCTGCAGGGAGCAATCCCCTCAAAATATCGCATGTCTTGGCACGGATCGCAGATTTATATGCCCGATCGCTTGCTTCTCCTTGCGGATTTTTTTCCATCACCCAATTGCTTATTTTCGGAATAAGCCTTGCATATGTTTCGAAAAGTCTATCACACGTTTCGACATATAATTTTGCAAACTCGCTTTCCATTATCTTTGGTTCTCTGTAGTAAAGCCATTTTCCATCCCTTTGCTGGTCAAAATATACATACCTTGTTGATTTTTCCAATGGTGAAAAGCCAATCCGCGCATCCTGGATGAATTTGGTGGCGATGTTGGACAGATCCTCAATGGCAATATGCGCGCTTGCCAGTTCAGCAACAGAGTCATCCCCATATCCGACTAGCACCCGGTCATAAAATTCCTCTGCTTTTTTTATTGCAACATGCTGCTCCGTGCCCTGCGCAGCGGCGTGGCCGACGATTTCCTTAAAACCCATCTCCGGTTTTAGGATAAATTCATCCAGCAAAACCCTGCGTAAACTTTTTGCTGATCTGCTATATCTGGAAAACAACGCGCCTTTCACTACCTCGGGTAAATTAATCAGAACAAAAACAGGCTTATCCAGATTAGTCATAAACGGTGCAAGAATTTTTCTCTCTTCCTCGGCGAAAGGTTCCATGCTAAGACATGGCATCAAAGCAAATAAAAATAGCGGGTTTGAATACCTTTCATGCGTTTATATGGTGTGGGGAAATTATGGCTTGTACTTGCGTTCTCCGTTCTTCTTATTGCGGGATGTACCCAACCATCAAGTCCATTTGCAACAGACGATCTAATGCAAACAGCTCAGCCATCGCAGGAAACACCAACAACCCAAGCTCCGGTTCCAATCCCTGAACAGCAGGAAAGGCCCATAATCACGGGCTGCGACGGTATTTGCGATGCATTTGAGCAGTCCCATACGGAAAGCAGCTGCTACAAACCCGATTGTCTGGGCATTATCGATGAACAGGCGATGCCTCCGCAACCTGCTAACCCCTCCCAACAACCCAGCAACCTCCAACAGCCTGAACAACAAGAATTCGTAGTAGAAGCAACCAATTCCACCTATGCCGCAGTGGATACGATGAATAAACCAACAGGCTGGCTCGAAACCGGGCAAAGCGCGGATATTATGCTTTCTGGGATCGGGTTTAACAATACAGGTGGGCCATTGTTGTTTAATCATCCTGGGGTCGTGGCCAGTGATGGAACGCATTTGTTGCTGGCCGACCGAAACAACAACCGCGTGCTGGTCTGGAACGAATTACCCGATTCCAATAAGCCACCGGATTTAGTGCTGGGCCAAAACGATTTTTACACCAATAACCCTGGGACCAATATGAATGAGCTGA
>DATDYG010000053.1:0-6653 GCA_035289085.1 Candidatus Bilamarchaeaceae archaeon
GAAAACCACCCATTCCTTGGAAAAAACAAAAAAATCCGGAGCGGTTGCACCTGTCATAAGGCCCAACCATCAGAGGGTCGTGCTGGCGCTGGCAATTCCATGGATTTTCATAGAGGGGAAAAATGAAAACATTATTCGATCTGAAAAGCAAAAACACGGAGCACGTGCCTACGGCAGAAAAGGTTGATCTTCCCGAAGAACTGCTCCGGAAAGAACTGCACCTGCCCGAACTCAACGAGGTCGACGTTATCCGCCATTTCATGGATTTAAGCAAAAAGAACTATGGTGTGGATAACGGGTTTTATCCCCTGGGTTCCTGCACCATGAAGTACAACCCCAAAATCAACGAGGACATGGCGCGGTTGAATGGTTTTGCCAATCTGCACCCCCTTTCTCCGGAAAGCGCGGTCCAGGGATCCCTGCAGCTGATGCATGAACTGGAAACCTATCTATGCGAAATCACCGGCATGGATGCGTTTAGCCTGCATCCCGCAGCCGGTGCACATGGAGAACTCAGCTGCTTAATGATTGCCAAAAAGCATTTCCAGGGCAAGCGTCATAGCGTTGTACTGCCGGATAGCGCGCATGGGACGAATCCGGCGAGCGCAGCAATGTGCGGCTTCAACGTTGTCCAGGTAAAAACCGATGCCAGAGGCAATGTAGATCTGAACGAATTGAAAAAAGCGATGAACGATGATGTGGCCGTATTCATGCTCACCCATCCGAGCACGCTCGGTTTATTCGATGAGAATATCGATAAAATCGCCAAAATCGTGCACGATGCCGGTGCATTAATGTATTGCGATGGGGCCAATATGAATGCCATGCTTGGAATTACTCGCCCGGGAGACCAGGGCTTTGACATGATCCATCTCAACCTCCACAAAACCTTCAGCACGCCGCACGGCGGCGGCGGACCGGGCTCCGGACCGATCGGCGTGAAAAAATTCCTGGAGCAATATCTCCCCATCCCCCGTATTGCAAAAAAAGGAAGAAAGTATGTCTTTGATCATGGTCGGCCCGACAGCATCGGTCGGATACGCTCCTTTTACGGCAACTTCGGCATGCATGTGCGGGCCTATACCTATATTCGCGGCTACGGGCCTAACCTGAAAGAAATTGCAGAAGTCGCCGTATTAAACGCGAACTACATCATGCACGCGCTCAAAGATGCCTATCCGCTTCCCTATGATCGGACATGCGCGCACGAATTTGTCGCATCCGGCGAGCGGTTCGTTAAGAATGGTGTGCACACGCTGGATATTGCGAAACGGTTATTGGATTACGGTTTCCATGCGCCCACCATCTATTTCCCGCTCATCGTGAAAGAGGCTATCATGGTGGAGCCGACGGAAACCGAGAGCAAGGCAACATTGGATGCATTCATCCAGGCGATGCTCAAAATAGCGGAAGAAGCCGGGAAAACGCCGGAATTACTCCATCAGGCGCCTACCACTACGCCGGTAGGTCGTTTAGACGGCGTGCAGGCCGCCCGCCATCCCAATCTAAGGTGGAGGCCGAGCTGCACAATCTGCTAGTGATAAAAATGAAACAAGGAAAAAACATCTACAAAGCCGGAAAGCTGATCAAGATTGCAATGGATTATGACAGTGAAATAAGAAAAATTCAGATTACAGGGGATTTCTTTCTCTATCCTGAAGAGGCAATAGAAAAACTGCAATTGCAATTGCAAGGAACGGAATTAAATAGGGAAAAACTAATCGAGCGGATAAATCGCATATTCCAGAATGAGAAAATAGAAGCATTTGGCTTTAATGCCGAGCAATTAACAGAAGCTATTCTGGGTGCATGTAAATGAAGGATAAAAAGCATTCAAAACAAAAACAACATGAATGCGAATGGTGCGCACTTGGCGATTTTTGCGCTGCGTGCAAAAGCACAGATGTTGAATCAAAAAGTACGAAAAAAGAAAAAGACGGAACTGTTATTCGCATGTTTTATTGTAACGACTGTAAGCAAACCACTGGTCATGTAAAGAGCGATTGGGATATTGAAAAAGAAGCTAAAAAATACGAAAAGGAATTGGAAGGAAAATCACAAATGCGATTGTTCGATAGCGAGGAAGATAATTAATGACTCAAATCCGTTTATTGGAAACAGATTATCATCCTGCAGCCTGGAACATGGCATTGGATGAAGCCATGCTGCACATAGCTGCAGAAAACAAGAATTGGACCCCAAGCTTGCGCCTTTATCAGTGGAAACCATCCGCCGTGAGCATCGGCTATTTTCAAAGTTTGGAGGAAGAAGTAGATTTGAATGCCTGCAAGCAGCATAGTGTAGAAGTAGTGAGAAGAATTACGGGCGGCGGGGCGGTATTTCATGATGCTGAGCTGACCTATTCGTTCATCACAAAGGAATATCCCGCAGGTATCCACGATTCCTATAATCTAATCTGCGGCGCTACTCTTGACGGTCTCAAAACCATTGGAATAGAAGGCCAGTTTGTGCCGATTAACGATTTGCTGGTAAATAGTAAAAAATTCTCAGGTAATGCCCAAACCAGAAAGCGGGGCGTGTTATTGCAACATGGAACGATCCTTCTGGATGTGGATGTAGACAAAATGTTTTCGCTGTTAAAAGTCCCTGATGAAAAATTACGCGGAAAGATGATCGCAACCGTAAAGGAAAGGGTAACCGCACTCCACAAGCCATTCGATGAAGTTGCTGGCGCAATAAAGCAAGGTTTTGCAACAAGATTCAATGCACAATTAGAGCAAAGCGAAATAACTCAAGATGAACTCGCTCGCTGCGAATCATTAATCACAAAATACTTAAGCCCTGAATGGAATGGAAGGATTTAATTTTTCTGGAAACTGTTACAAACATTTAAATATTTGTTATGTGGCAAGTAGGTTACAAAAACACAACGGAGGTGTACAAAATGAACAGACGGATAGAAATCGAAAATGGAAGGAATGTAGAATTGCAAGAAGGTGAGTCTGTACTTTGGCTCTACACCTCACGCAATTGCTAATTTTCGGAAAAGAAAAAAACGAAAAGGAATAGTTAACTGTACAGTGAAGGAGCAAATGTCCTGAAAGCGTGAAGGACCTTATGTCCGTTTTCACCCATACAAAATGGGTGATAAAATGGTGAAAGCAACCATGGACATAAGACTAAAGGCAGTTTTGTTATCTTTGGAAAAAATAAAGACCACAAACGAAATTTGCACACTTTTTAGCATTTCAGGAGTACCTTTACTCATGGTAAGAAGAATGCACAAGGAAGATCATGTTTTCATGAAATTGCCTTCAGAAATAGAAGCTTACAATAAATATTTTAGATAACCTAAGTCAAACTAACCCATCCTCTCAGCAGCAGGATGAGGAGGCAAGCCGGGCATGAGCAGGACATTCCCCATCTTTACCAATACAAAGCCGGCTCCTGCAAGGAGCTGGACATCCTTTACCTGTGCGGTGAAATGGGTTGGCCGGCCACGTAGTGTTTTATCATCGGATAATGATAACTGCGTCTTGGCAATGCAAATCGGCAAGGCCGTTCTTTTCAGCCGTTTTATCTTTCTTTTGGCTTGGGTAGAATAGCTTACATCTTTTGCTCCATACATTTTCCTAGCCACTTTCTCTATTTTTGTTTTCAATGGATCATTTAAGGAATAGACAAATTTCATTTTTGTTTTTTTCCTGCTGGCCTTGACTACCTCCTGGGCCAATGTTTTTGCTCCTTTTCCTCCTCTGGCAAAACATTCATTCACAGCAACCGCTATGCGGCGTGCACGGCAGCCTTTTCGTATACCTTCTATCTGGTCTTTCCGGTCTCCCCTGAACCTGTTGATCGCAACTATCGGAATCAAGCCAAACTGCTGCACGTTTTCCACATGTTTGCAGAGGTTTTCCAGTCCATTCCGTTCCACGGCCTTGACCGTGGCTACTATCACCGCTACGCGGGGTTGCAGTTTCCCCTCTCTTGCTACGATATCCATGAATTTCTCCAGGCCCAGATCGCTGCCAAAACCTGTTTCCGTGATAACAAAACCATCTTTCCCTGCTAGATGAAGTGCGGCTTGCGTTGCCGTTACTGAATTGGTGCCAATGGAAACATTGGCAAAGGCTCCGCCATGGATTATAGCCACATTCCCTTCCGGTGTTTGCACCAGATTGGGCAAAAACGCCTTCCTTAACAACAACACCATTGCGCCGTCCACCTTCAGTTGCCTGGCGGTAACTGGCTTTCCTTTTTTGGTATATGCCACAATGATTTTTCCCAATCGTTCCCTTAGCTCCTTCTCATCCTTCGCTAGCGATAGCACGCTCATCACTTCCGAGGCTGCGGTAATAATGAACCCGCTTTCGTGTCTTATCTCCTCTTTCCCTATCATAATATGCCGCAATGCCCGGTCCTCCATGTCCAGCGCCCGCGGCCAGATAATAGCCCGTTTATCAATACCCAGTTTATTTCCCTGATAGACATGGTTGTCCAGCATCGCGGAAAGCAGATCATGCGCTTCCGTTACTGCGTACATATCTCCGGTGAAATGCAGGTTGATTTCTTCTGCCGGTTCGACCGTTGCCTTTCCACCGCCGGTAGCACCGCCTTTCAATCCGAAGGTTACTCCCAGCGATGGCTGGCGCAACGTTACGATCGCGCGTTTTCCCATTCGGTTAATCCCGTCGCACAGGCCGATTGCAGTCGTCGTTTTTCCCTCACCCTGCGGGGTGGGCGTCATCGCAGTAACCAAAACCAGCGTTCCCTGGGTTTTTTTCGGAGACCGGAGGATTTTTGCCATGTAGCGGCCATACTTTTCCAGGTCGCTTTGCGGCAGTCCTACTTTTCGGGAGATCCTTTCTATTGTTTGCATTTTTTAGTCAAACCTCGACCTACTGATCTTGATAAAACGAATCTCTTTGCCTGCTATGGCAAGCACAAACTGTTTCCTTAATTTTCCCGCTATCTCCAGATCCGCTTCCATTTGCTTGCGGTCGTATTTTTGTTTTTCCCCGATTACCCGCAGGATGTTCTCCGTCCGATCCTCACCCATGCGTATACCTTTACGATGGATCCGGAAAAGATCACTGTCCAGGCTTTCCCGCGTGATATAGCCCCGGTTCCAGAGAAACGCAAAAACCTTGTATTTGATCTCCGCCTGCTTGTCCTTTTTCTTCAGCGCCTTCCAAATCCCTTCCTTTTCCAGTGGCAAAATACCTTTCTCTGAAAAATACAACGCTTCGTAGAGCGGCAGCCATCTCTCCTCGATCAGATAGCCTCCCATCTGCCGCAGTTTTTCGGTCAGCTCGCGCTCTTCCACCCATACGCCTTCTTTTTCCAGCTTCATGTAACGCCTGCCCTCCCGCGCGTCTTCTCCTCCAAATTCTTCAAAATTTGCTCGAGATATTTATTGGGAATATCCGCAAGGCGCACTTCCACCATGTCGCTTCCGGCGGTGTCAATCTCCAGCGTGCCCAGTCCCAATACCCGCTGAAAGAGCGTATGCGTGGTACGGACATGGGTTACCCTGTTGTAGGGGATAATCGTGGATTGCCGGTTCATCACGCCAATGAGCAGTTTAACATTGTTTTCCCCTATTTCAATGGTTTTGAACAGATGTACCCCCCGTGCCAGCAATGCGAGCAAAATTGCAATCCCCCATACGCCGGCTCCTGCGAGAAGAAACAGATTGCCGAGTATTTCCTTTCCTAAGACGATGAGTACGCTAAGGGCCAACGCACCTATTACGACCTTTGCAATCATGCCTTTGGCACTCGGATGAAACCTCTCTACCATGTAAAAACTACCCCAAAAGCCTATAAAAATCCTTTCTATCGCTAAAACTCTATGCTGGTTATCCATACCGATGGTGCATGCGCCGGAAACCCAGGTCCCATGGGCATCGGCATTGTTGTCTGGAAGCATGGAAAAAAAGTCAAAGAAATCAGCGAATATATCGGTCATGGCACCAACAATATTGCAGAATACTCCGCTGTTATCCGGGCATTGGAGGAGGCGCATACATTAAAAGAAAAAAACGTAACGATAAAAACCGACAGCGAGCTGGTTGTCCGGCAGCTGCAGGGGAAGTATAAGGTAAAAAATGCCCGGCTAAAACCCCTGCAGCGGAAAATCGCTGCATTGGCCATCTCCATGCACCTCTCCTTTCAGCACGTTCCGCGCGAAAGAAACAAATTGGCAGATAAACTGTCCAAGGAAGCGATAAAAGATGCAAAAAAATCTTGAATTGGGAAAATATTTCACCTTTGAACCCAGCAAGGACAAACCCATTTACAACTGGTTTTACTATAAGGAAGCATTCTCCCCGGAAATCGTGGAATGGGCATTGAACGAGGAACAGGTAAGGCAGGGTACGCTGGTCGACCCGTTCTGCGGCATCGGAACGGCGCTACTAACTGCCAAAAGCAAAGGCCTGCCTTCCATGGGATCGGATATCTCTCCGTTGACCGTCCTGGTCTCCGAAGTAAAAAGCCAGGACTATCCCTCACGGGAACAGGAGGAAATCCGGGGTTTTCCCGATACGGCGTTTAACGGGCCGGCATCCACCGCAAAATGGGAGTTTGAGCTGTTCTCTCCCCGGGCTGTGTTTCCCCCGTCCAATCTGCATAAGCTGCTGCAGCTCCGGGTGGCCATCGCCAACGTCCAAAATGTCAAAGTGCAGCACT
>DATDYG010000054.1:0-13982 GCA_035289085.1 Candidatus Bilamarchaeaceae archaeon
CGGTTTCGCATGTGGAAAGGGGGGATTGTCATGATGCTCCTGCTTTCGGTATTTGGATTCGTGTTTGCGGCGCCGGGCGCGGTGTATATTTACGGCTTGCCGGTCCGGAGTAAAAAAATTGCCATGCAGAAGAACGGGATCATCTCCCTGGTCGGGCCCGGGCTGAACATCGTATTGATGCTGTTTTTCCTGCTGCTGGGAACGCTGGCACCATTGTATTTCCGTCCGGTCAAATTCGATTACCAGCCCCTGGAATTCGTAGGAAGCAACATCTGGTTTTTCGGCGCCTGGATCAATTTCATTTTAGCTTTGTTTAACATCTTACCGGTGTTTCCGCTGGACGGCAGCAAGATATTCTACTGGAGCAAGCCGATATGGATATTGCTGCTGGCCTTTTTGCTGATTGTGGGAATGACCATCCTGCCGCCGCTCTACCTGCTTTTCATCCTTTTCTGGATGCTGATGATCATCGCCCTGGCCAAATTCTTTTTGTTCAGGCGCTAAGCCATACCATCATTTTTTATTTTTTTGCTAGCCATAATCCCATATGCGCCATCACCCTTTGGTCCTGATAGCCGCATTTGTGATTCTTATTCCGATTGTTGGATATATCATCGCCTCTTTTGAACATGGGGGGGAGCATTATTATCCAAAGCCATCTTCAGGCGGTTCAACAACGCCGCTAAAAGAAATGGAGTTTGCCCTGGTTAACTTGGAAGCGGTCAGTACGACAACCGAAGAAGAGAATCCTTCGTTTATTAGCTGCCCCGGCGGGGAGATGGAAGTTACGATAACCTACGAGGAGGAGGCCTTACACTCGGTAGATGTCCGGCTGGTATATGAAGGGGCGGCACCATATCTGATAAAGGAAGCGATAACCGGTGATACGGGCATGTTTGTCGCCGGGCTTCCCTACACCGGCAATTACAAACTAACGGCCCAGCGGACAGGATACCAGAAAGAGGAGATGGAATTCCGGTACAATAAGGCAACATGCACGCAGGAAGGACAGGAAGAGGAAGTGGTTGAGGAGGTTCCGCCGGCGGAGGAAGAACCCTTACCAGAGGAGGAACCACCTGTAGAAGCACCCCCGGAGGAGGAAGTTGGAGAGGGGGGAGAGGTTTCCCCTCCGCCTGAAGAGGTTCCGGAGGTTACGACAAGCCTTCCGCCCGCTGGAGGCGAACTGGGAGAGGAGGAGGCACAGCCGGATATCATCCGGATGGTAGAGGACAACGCCCAGTCCCTGATTATTCTTCTAATTATCTTGGTGGTCATCGGTATTGCATATTATTTACGCAAAAGATCAATCTCCTAGCGGGCGACAGATTGGATAATGCTTAAGAAAGGAACTCCTTGTAGAGGAGATTATGCGCGGAGCGGAAGCGGTTTTGAGAAAGGGGGTATTTCTTGGCAAAAACGTCGTAATCAAGGAGCGCAAGCCAAAACGCTATCGCGTAAAAGCCTTGGATGAAATGCTTCGCATCCAGCGCACTCGTCAGGAAGCAAGATTACTGCACAAGGCCAAAAAGGCAGGCGTTCCGGCACCGGTTGTTTTGGCAGTAGATACGTTTTCTATTACGATGACCTATATCATGGGCTCACGGCCCCGCGCTGCTGCATACTATCGCACGGCTGGAAAATATTTGGCCCAATTACATGCAGCGGACATCATTCATGGGGATTATACACCGGCCAACCTGCTGGTAAACAAAGGAAGACTAACCGTTATCGATTTCGGACTGGGTTTTTTTTCCACGGATGTGGAGGATAAGGCAATAGATGTATTAACGATGCTGAAAAGCATTGGCGAAAACGAAGGAAAACTATTTTTGCAGGGATATCGTACATATAAGGGATACCAACAGGCAATGCAACGCATGGAACAGGTAAAGGGACGGGTACGGTATGCCTAGTTTGATCGATACCGCCCAACAAGTTCGGTTTCCTCCAGGATATGATTATGCATGGCTTGTTCCACTTCGGCCTTGGTGGATCCTTCGGGCAGGTTTAGCATGGTGTCCAGTGCATACAATCTAAATGAATAAGCATGTTCTCGGGGCGCAGGCGGGCAGGAGCCTTGATAGCCCAGCGTATCAGAACTGCTTACGCCACGTACTCCTTGCGGTTCCCGGCCTTCTTGGATGCGGGTGGTGGAAGGATCGATATTGAAAACCACCCAATGGTCCCAGGTGTAACCCACCACATCTGCCGCATCCGGATCATCCATGATCAAGACTAAACTTTGGGCATTTTCCGGGACACCTTGGATGTTTAACGGTGGATTGATTCCTTGGCCATCGCAGGTGTAAGTAGATGGTATATATCCGTTATGTTGAAAGGCCGGACTGGTGAGGGAGAGCGAAGGCATTTCTGCTCCGATCTCTTCGGGTCCGGTCACTTCCGCCGGTGCCTCGCTGGATTCTGCAATGCAACCCGCAACAAGGAACAGGAAGGCCAGACAGGCCAAAAACGGTGTGGATTGCATAGGGAAACCTCGATTGGCTATTTTTTAAGAATATGCTTTTATTCTATTATCGGGCTAGAGGGGGGCTAGGGGTCCCCGCACCGCACATCCCCTTTAGGCGGCTCGAAGGCCTGGGGCGTTAGCGAGAAGTAAGATGCCCTTTGTTGTACGCGTCGAAGCCCTGCCTTTCTTGACGTTAATGTACATGAACCGGGCCAGATCGGAAGAAACGGTTTTTAACCGCTTCAGGCAACCCTAAGTGTACATTGCCGTGCTTGGAAGAACCGGGGTGGAGCGGACCAATGAAGGCTCCTTCTTGTTTCTTGCTGGCTAACCAGGCAGCCCAGTAATTCCGCAAGTAAATTCAAGTACTGGGATAAACCTTGATCGGCTGTCGCGAATGCGACCGCAAGGGCGTCCCGCAGAAGGATCGAAGACTAGCCCGGCTCCAGTGCCTGAAGATGTTCGGATTCACTGCAGCCCATGAAGCAACAAGATTTATATTCCTTTTTAACGAGGGATATGGAAGGTGATAGGTATGCAGATGGGTGATAAGTGTTTGAATGTAACGGGCGTACTGGTTTTATTGGCCGGCCTGTCGTTCCTTGCCTTCGGGCTGGGATCGCTGGATGGCGGCACCGCCCACCTCGCATCCGGTGCATTGCTGGGTTTGACCGGCTTGGGAATACTCGTCCATGGATTGGGTATGTGCCCGGGCTGCAAGGCAGCTATGCCGAAGATGTCTAAGAAATAAGGATGGCAATACCCCGAAACCCTTGCGATTTTATTTTTGGTGCTCGTCGTCCTATCGCGGGGGTAATTATTTTTCGCGGTGGTGCTGCTGTACTTCATTCTTACGAGGTAAGACACTAGATTTATAAATGATAGCTTCTATTATTAGCCAGTACTCCCAGGATAAACGGTGAGAAAATGAGCCTATTAGAAAAACTTTTTGGAAAAGGGGAAACAGTTGAGGTACCTGATCTACAGGAAGTCATGGAATCCGAAGGAGACGTGGTAAGTCCTCCAGCGGATTTTTATGTCAAACGCATTGACCTGCGCAACGAAGGCGACTCGGATCTGGTGGTAAAGGAATTGGGGGATAAGAACATCATCATCCTCAATGTCATGCCGCTCTCCAAACAGCCGAACCGGTTGAAGGGGATCATTTCCAAGCTGAAAACGCATACGACAAAGATGAACGGGGATATTGCCCTGCTCTCGCCGGATGCAATCATCCTTACGCCGACGAATGTGCGCATTGTAAAGTCCAAGCCCAAGATGAAAAGGATGGGTTAAACTGAAAGGGCCTTTTGTTTTACGGGTTTGAGCACGCGTACCAGGATTTCCTCAAAAAACACTTCCTGCTGAAGATCCACTTTTTCTTTCTGCCGCAGGTACAGCAACGACAGCAGCACCGGGATGACGTCTTCCCGCTTTTCAACGAGCTGGGAAAAAACAGCCCAGCCATGTTCGTCCTGCATTTCCTTGAGCCTGTCGTATGTCTGGTTCATCTTCTTTTCAATGTCGATTTCACCGATGGGCAACTGCACGAAACTGTCGATGCCGCCGCGCCTTTGAGGGGGCTTGATCACTTCGTACTGGATGGTTTTTTCGATTTCTTCCACCAGCTCGTTAACCGTGATTTGCCGTTTGGGCTGCAAACGGGACGCCAGGGTTAGCGAAGGAAGCTCTTCCGGCAGCAACAGGTCTTCCGTATAGGCCACCGGCGGAGGCGCGGGCTCCTCCCACACCACGGCCTCGCTTTTGTGACGCAAAAGGATGGATGCGGCCAGGATCATGTTGGCCGGAATAAAAAGCTCCAGTTTTTCCAGTTCCTTGACCTTTTTTACAAACCCGTCGGCCAGCGCCACGATGTCCACGTTCCATGGATCCAACTGGCGGGTTTCGATCAGCCCGTATAGGATTTCTTTCCACGTCGGTTTTTCCACTAAACGCTCAAGGATCGCTTCGGTCGCCATATTTCTTTATTAATCTATTTCTTTAAATAGTTTTCTTATAGGGAACCTTATGAAAACGAATCCTGCACCCGTGGTAGATTATGACGATCCGGTGTCCAAGGTACTGGATGAGCTGCTCCGGAGCGGAACAGCCACCATTGTCACGCAAGGAGGGAAGTACTACGGGGTGATTGACGACCGCCATCTGCACAGGGGCCTGCGGGATCCGGCCCATTCCAAATGCGGGCATGTTTCGGTGCGCGCCCCTTCGCTTTTGCCGGCCAGCAGGGTTTACGACGGCTTGCAGGCATTTATGGCGGGCCATTTCAAGGCGCTGCCCGTGGTGGACGAAAAGGGCAAGCCCGTAGGGATCATCACCCGCACGGACGTATTGGAGGAATTGCTGGCATTGCAGGCCATTCCGCGCATGGCGGTTTCCGTAATGATGAACGTTCCGGTGTATACCATGGAGGCGGGCCAGACGCTGGGCGATGCAAGACGGATCATGAAGGAGAAGAACTCTCATCGCTTACTGGTGATGGAGAACGGACGTCCCCGCGGCATCGTTTCGACCTTCGATTTGGTGGGGACATCGGTGAAACCCAAGGAAAGAAAGGGAAAAAATATAATTTCTGAAGTATACAACATGAATGAAAAAAGGGTGGACGAGGTTTTACGGGAAGGGTTTGGGCTGGTAAAGGAGGACGAAGACATTGTAACGGCGGCTGAGAAGATGGTGAAGCGGAAGGTTTCTTCGCTGTTGGTTACCCATGAAGGGAAATACATCGGCGTCATTGCGGCCACGGATATTTTCAAGTACCTGCTTAGGGAGATGGACAGAAATGAATTCTTTATTTCCATCAGCGGGCTGCACGAAGAGGAGAAACGGTTTATCCCGGAGATCCAGGCCAGCATCCAGGCGGTTCTCCGGAAGTTTTCCAAATCGTTTAAGATAAATAATGTGGCATTGCATTTCAAGAAGGGGAAATCCGCGTATGTCGGAAACCTTTCGCTTTCCGTGAACGGGCAGCCGTTAGCACTAAAGGTGGAGGAGTACGATTTTCAAACCGCTTTAAATGCATTGGCCACCGAATTGTACATACTGCTACGCAAACAGAAGGACCGGAGGGAACAGCGGAAGAGGAGATGACCTATGAAAGGACAGGTGAGTACGGAACTGATCATTATCATCGGCGTGATTCTCGTCTTGTTCATTCCCGTCCTTATTACCATTTATCTGAAAGCCACGGAAGCCAACGAGCAGATCGCCTCGTTCCAATCCGACATTGCACTCTCCCGCCTGGCGAACACGGTGAATTCCATCGGCCAGCTCGGGGAGGATGCGTATACAATTGCAGAGGTGCACATTCCCGCGGAGGCAGAGAAGATCGAATTCAACAACTTCGGGGAAGGCGGGGAGATCGTGATACAGGTGCAGCGGGAAGGCAGCATCAGCGAACTGGTAGAGGTGGTGAAATTCCCGATGGCCGCTTCGCCGGAAGTAATTGACAACCCGCATGAAGGTATCCACCGTTTCCGTATCACCAACCAGGGCGAACAGGTAGCAGTAGAATTGCTTTCCTGATTCTTCTTTTCAAGCCCAAGCAAACGTTTAAATAATATGTTATATAGAATAGTAATATGCGTAGAATATACTTACAGCGAATGATGCAACGACCAGCAGCAGGACCTAGGCCTCCCATGGCCTCCGTCCCTATGTTTAAACCAGGAGAATTAGTACTAGAGGATCTGGCAGTGGAACGGCCAGTTGAACATGTTTTTCTAGAATCGCTTTCATGGAGTTTAGGGCATCTTGAGCTTCCCCCATATATAAGAAAAGAATTTCCTGCATATTATGGACATTTTATTACGGTGCTTGAAAAAGCTATATCCCACCCCCAAGAAGTCAGAAATATTGTTCTACTATCTATTGAGAACGCACTGTTTTTATGGAAGCCTCCTGCATTTCCAGGTGTACTTAGAACATTATATAATGACAATGTTTTATTGGCAATTGAGAAGCTTTCCAATACCAGGACACCTTTCGTCCAACGAATTTTTTTACACCCCCGTTTAGCAACCTCATTACTCATAATCACCTGTGGGATGTGTTTTCCTTCAGAGTTAGATCAAATCGCAAAACAGATGAGCCAGGCATCGCCTGCCCAGGCGAATCGTTTATTGAAATTATCGATACGAAACTTCGAACCAGCTGAGTTAAAAAGACGTCTCGAGCATGCAATGAAAGATTAGTAGCTATTTCTCCATTTCCTTCAGCTTTTTCAAAAATACATCGCTCGGTACGGCACCGCGGAAGGATGTTTTGTTATTTACCACGGTATGCGGTACGCCCATGACCTGGAACTTATCTGCGAGTGAGCGAAACTCCTCAATACGGATGGTATCCGTACGAATAAGATCGTTGGCCAGGGCCATGCCATGCGTTAACCGTACCATGCCCGGGCAATAGGGGCATGTGTCGCTGACAAAAACCTGCAGGTGCATCGGTGTAGTTATTTCCCTTGCCTTCTGCATGATCTCTTCAGGGAGATGCATGTTTCCACGGGAAAAATCCACCAGGCTGCCGAGAAAAACATTGAATTCCTGGCCGGAAGGCAATCCAAAAAATCGGGCCTGTTTTTTTTCGTTGTTTTCAATAATGAGTGCAGGCACCTTGTCCACGTGATACTGCCGGGCTTTTTCCGGATGCTGCTCGACGACGTACGTTTCGACGTTCACTTTCGGCGCGGCAGTGGCAATATCCTGCGCAAAGGCAGCAATGTGCTGGCCGTGCGGGCCCTGCCGTTCGGAGCTGAAGGCGATCAGCTTAATCGGGTGCTTTAATCCGCCCAACCGCTGCTTGACCATGTCCAGCAATTCAAAAGAAATCATGACTAATATTCGAAGTGGATGTTTTAATAATTTACGCTATCCACCAAAGTATATCTTTAAAAACATTAAATGGCATATACGTATATATGGAACAACGGTATGCGCGCATAAATCCGACGGTGCCGCGGACAGAACGGGTTTTTCATCGGTGGAAAGACAGGATACGGGATGCGCTGACGGTTCCTTCCCTGGTGCCGGCATTCGCCGGCGGATACGGCCCGACGATAATGGAGTTCAGCACGGGTTCGCCCCCGTCTCCCGGATCCCCGGGCCGGAGGATCATGGAATGGGGCAGTGTGGGTATCTCCCCCAGCGGATTGGATGGAAAAAGGGGCATGACTTACCGCCAGGCCCAGCAGGCCGTAACGAAACTGCTGGAAGACGATCCCGCGACGCATGAGTACATCGCCTATGAGGCGGCAAAGCTTTGCGGAGACAACGAAGCAACCCGCTATACGCTGCAGATCATGATAGGCGCACTGGGAGAGGATTTTGTATTTTGCGAAGGGGAAACCATCGGGGACCTTTATGCCGAGCCCCCGAAACGAAGCAGGGAAGAGGCTTGGAAGGCAATGGAAGGGGCGCGCATGTACGGGGATGATATTCCGAGCTTTTTCAGCGGGTTTTTCCTGTTAACGGCCAAACTCTGGAACCGGCTGGTGCGGCGGCTTCCGGAAAAGGATCCTATCAACCGGCCGTACTTTGCGCATTTCTACGACCCGTCCCGGGGCGAGGAAGACGGCGGGCTTTCCCTGCTCAACGGGGACATAAAATTCAGGAGCGCACTCTGGCGCATAAAGAAGTTCTGGCACATGGCATCCGATCTTTACCAGAGAGGGGATAGGCCAGGGGCCTTTCACGCGCTGGGCCATGCCGTCCACCTATTGGAAGACCTGCACGTGCCGGCGCACGTACACAACGATCCGCACGGTCCGACGTTTTTCCTGGGCCATCATGATTCGTTCGAAAAATGGAATGTGCGCAGCGACTATCCGCACCTCCAGCGTGCCAAAGGAAGACCGAATGTGCGCATATGGGACAGTGGCCCGCTTTCCTCGCCCAGGCCGAATATCCACTGGAGAGCGGATAACATCGATGCGAAACTCGCAGCGTTTGTGAATACGGTTGCACGGAACACCCAGCGTTTCCGGAGCGTGGATGCCAAGGGCACGGATCCGCGCCAGCAGAGAACCGGCAAGCTGATCGATGCGGAGTGCTTCGCGCAGGCATCGGAACTGATACCGCTGGCCATCCAGAACTGCGCCCAATTGATTGTAAATTTCCTGGACTACAACAGGGTACAGTTGGCTATCCGAACGGAGAGGAGCCTGGTGCGGTAGCTGCTGCCCAGCCTGTTTTTCGATTTGATGAAGGTTAGAGTAATAAAACGTCTTTATGTTGCTAGCCAAGCCTTGTGAAAAGGCTTGGGGGGAGGATAACGAGGAACAGGCGAACTTGAACAAAAATAGATAGGGGGTAGAGAGGTGGGAGATAGATACTGCCTGTTCCTCGCCTTGCCATGTTGCAAGCGTAAATATCCGAAAGTTTAGGTCAAACTTTCGGCAGGAAGAACATTTTCTTCCCGACTTGTTTTTTGTCGAGCAGACCCTGCCCGTACAGACGATTTAACCGTGCGCTGGCCGCATTCGTTCCCTTGTAGTTGAAGGCCCCGCGCACCTCTTCGGCGGTGGCTTTTCCCTGTTCTACCACAAAGTGAAGGATGTCTTCATCCACTTTTGGCAGCAGCAGTTCCTGCTTGGGCTGCTGCACCAGTTGCCGCTCCAGGGCATCGATTTTGGTGAGTAGGTTTTTGAGTATGCGGTTGGTGTTTTCCCGCTCTTCCAGCAGTTTATACACCAGTTCTCCAAGAACCAGGGGGTCCTTGAATTGATCCATATGGGCCTCGATATCGCTGCGGATTTCCTCGCGAAAGGCGCTGGTTTTATATACTTTGTCTTCGTTTTGCTTGTCATTCATCATAATCACCCTGTGAATTGTTGTGATGTAGTTTCGAAATGTTCGTCATATCGTTGCGATAAGGTCACGCAACTGTCATGATAGTATCATGATAGTATTTATAAATAGATAGGTTGTCGATTTTTGTGGAGAAAGCTGAATAGGAATCTTAATTAAGTTTCTTATGTAATATTAATACATGACCCAAAGCGAGAATACAGTAATAAAGAAATTCTACTTATCCCCTTCTGCTAACGCTAAAATCCAAGATGTAGGTCTAAGAGCATTTATCCTCTCAAATATGATAAGTTTCGGCTTTTCTCGCGGAAATGTACAAAACCTGGATGATGGGCGGGTCATCATCGCAATTGAAAGTACTGAAAATAAAATCCGGCAATTTAGGGATTATCTGGACAAGCGATTGAAATCCGAATCCCAAAAAGATTATAGCCTAATTCCTTCCAATATACTAATCTCAGAAATAAAAGACAATAATAATCCAACTCCGCTTGAAATTTCCGAGCTTAAAGATCTTGCTTCAGCTCTTATGTTAGAACAGACTAGTAGAGGCGTTGGTGCTATTACTAAGGGATTTGGAAGTTTAAATAAAGAATTTCAAGCATTAAATATGAAACTGGGGGATTTGCCAACGATTTTACGAAAATTGAGCAGCCAACTGGATAAAAAATAATATTATACCATGCCAAATGCAATCATATTTCGATCTTTTTCATAATAAGTTTCGCTTCTTTTCCCTGACCTTATTTCCGCTTAATCGGCGCTCTTCGTATCTCTATTCCACCGCCTTTATCATCCATAAAAGAAGTAATTATTACATGATCCTTGTCCGTCCAATTCAAAGCCTTGGCTTCCTTGGTTACAAATACGGCAAAGCCCGTTGCCCAAGGAACGATTTTCTTTACGTTCATCGATAAGATTTCTTTATCCGCAACCATATCGTTAGATTTTTAAATTGAGTATTAATAGTATATACTTACTTTCACAAGTAGTCTATAAGTAGGAGGTGGAATACGTGAATAAGGCTATTTTAGCATTATTGATAGTTGGGGTTTTGCTTGTTAGCGGTTGCTTACAACAAGTAACGGGGCCATCAGAGGCAGATCGGCAAGCTGCTGCACAAAGAGAAGCACAAAGACAGGCAGCAGTTCAGCAATGCCAGCAGACTTACAATGGTTGTCAAAGCCAATGCGGTCAATATTGGTTAGCAAGTGATAAAGAAAATTGTAACACTAGATGTACAAACGACTATCAGGTTTGCAGAAGCTACACTTAGGTAATTCTATGAAATGTCTTTTACTTTTATTTGGATTTTTGTTATTTACTTATGGCTGCGTAGGGTCACAACAAACCCCTGCCGATTCAACATCTTTAACGCCTTCCCCAGAGCCAACTCCAGAACCCCAATGCAGAACAATTACAGAGCAAGAGCCATATAGCGATCAAGAATGTAATATGGTGGAATATCAAGAAGCTTATCAAGATCAAGAATGCCAAACAGTGCCTTATACCGATCAAGAATGTGAAAATGTTGAACTATCATTCCGATCAAATATAGACGAATTAGAGCGGCAAGTTGAATGCGATCAAAATCATCAAGAATGTCAAAACTATGTACTTGGAATCTGCACTCAATGGAATACGGTCTGTGATCAATATGCAGAAATCTGTACACTTGAGATCACTAACTTAGATACTGTTAAAGGAAATTGGGCATTTTATGCGTATAGAAATTGCAGAGCTAACCAACCATTATGTACCAGAGAAGAACCTCTCAATGTAAATGGTCCCGGCGGTTCTCCATTTGGAATAGTCTTGGATCCAACAGAAACTGATAGTTTAACTTGGGGTATAGAATATGATATTCAAGGGCAGGAATATTGCTCTGCTATTTTTAGCAACATTCCAACTAAACAAGTTTGTAGAGACGTAATAAAAACTAGAGAAGATTGTAGAATGGTTACTAAATACCGACCGGCTACAAGGCAAGAATGCAATACAGTTACAAAATATCGAACAGTAGAACAAGAGATGTGCTCAGCAGGTGCCTATTGCGATGAGGATTCAGATTGCGAAAGTGGACTATGCGGCACTAATAATAGATGTTTGTGAGACTGAAAAATGAAATCAAATAATCATCAAATTGGCATGACAGGAACATATCTTGTTGCTGCTCAACTAAGTCTACACGGATTTATTGCCACAATTACCTCTAGAAATGCCCCGGCCATAGATATCTTGGTCTATCACCCCGAAACTAGCAGAACATGTGGTATTCAAATAAAAACAACAGCTACTACATATAAAAAAGATTGGACAATGGATAATCCTAACAAGCATGCAAATTTATTTTATGTTTTTGTAATTCTTGATAACTCAGAGTCAGAGAAGCATAGCTTCTACGTAATTAATAGCATGGACATACCAAAATTAAACGATAAATAAAATAGCCCGTGGTATGCCTTCACTGCAAGTCCCAAATATCTAAATAAATGGGAATCATTGAAATAATTCGTTCATATTAGAATTTTTTAAAACAAGCAGAAAATCCAAACACTTAAAAGTCTAGCTCGTTATTTTCAAACTCAGTAAAAAGGTATTTTCATGCCCTCCTGGAAAGAAGATATAATCCGCATTCTGAAAGCCTTCAAGAACCGAAGGCAGAAGGATCTGCGGAAGGAAAACGACCGGCTGGTGAAGCAGGCGGTGCTGGCATTTTCGGTGGTAGACTACGAAGCGGCACTCCTTTCTTATGTACTGGCCAAGATCGTTTCCAAACCGCGCTTTTTCAGGGCAGAACATATCACGGCCATCAAGGAAATTGAACACCAGCTGGTCAAACTGGTGCGTCTTCCGGAAAGCGCCGGCGAAGAGGACCTTAAGCATTATTTTGTAAATATCAAGAAAGCTATCGAGCAGCTGGAAAAAAAGGATCCGCGCTTCCTTACCGGCTTGTTGAACAAGGGCCGGCTGAAGATTGCGGCCACGATGTACGCCCAGGGCATTTCGCTGGGCCGCGCATCGGAAATGACGGATGTGAATAAGCAGGACATCCTGGATTATTCGGGTAAAACAATGATGTTCGACCGCTTGAAGGAAGAAAAAACCATTCACGAAAGATTGAAAAACGCCCGGAGGCTTGTAGCATGAAGGATGTTCTCTGCGATTCCAGCTCGCTTATTTCATTGGGGGATTCATGTTTGGACGGGTTGCTGTACTTCCTGCACGAGAAATACCAGATCCGTTTCATCATTCCGCCGGAAGTGGAAAACGAACTCATCACCCGCCCGATATCCGGGGGGTTAAAACAGTATTATTTTTCCGCATTGAAAATGAAACGGGCGATGCGGGATAGCGTTATTGTGAAAACGCCGGCCCAGACGGGCAGCCACACGCAGGAGATTTTGAACGCGGCCAACCACATGTTTTTCATTAAAGGAAAGCCGCTGGCACTGCTTCATCCGGGAGAAGCCGGGATGCTGGCATTGGCCCAGGAGTTGGATATTTCCCAGGTGCTCATCGATGAACGGACGACACGGATGCTGATTGAGGCGCCATTTCTTTTGAAGAAGCATTTGGAGGAGGAGTTTGGGGTAACAACCATGGTAAACAAAAAGAACTTCGAAACGCTAAACCAGCAGATACGTAACATGCAGGTTATCCGCAGCAGCGAGCTGCTCATCCTTGGATACGAACAGGGGTTTCTCCAGCATTTTCCCGAGCCGCGCGAAGCGCTGGAAGCCGCTTTATACAAAGTGAAGTTTTCCGGTTGCAGCATCGGCTTTAACGAGATCAGCGAATTTTTACAATCGGGATAGCATGGAGGGCCAGCAGCAGTTTTTGGATGTGGAAACGAAGAGTGACCATGCGACCATTGTAGTGGACCATCGGGAAGACCCGCGATTTGATAGGTGGTTGGTGCAATGTGGTGCGCAAGTCCAACGCCGGCAGCTGGAGGTGGGCGATTTCATCTGCTCGGCCCGCTGTATTGTCGAACGGAAGACACGCGAGGATTTTGAAAGCTCCATCATAGATGGAAGGTTGTTCACCCAGCTGCAAAACCTGCAGGCCAATTATCCGCGTGTAATCATCATCGTGGAGGGAGAAACGCACGAACCCCGCCTACAGAAGGAATCGCTGCTGGGTGCCTATGCCAGCATCATCACGGATTTCGGTGCGGCATTGTTTTTTACCCGGAACATGGAAAAGACGGCGGAATTGGTGTACGCCATTGCCAAGCACGAACAGCTGGCGAAAAAACAGCCAATGCGGATTTACGCGAAACGAAAAACACTGACGCTGGCGCAGACGCAGCGCGCAGTGATCGAAACGCTGCCCATGGTAGGGCCGAAGCTGGCGAAAGCTTTGTTGGAACATTTCGGGAATATCGAGAATATCATGCAGGCCAGCGAACGCGATCTGTTGGAAGTAGAAGGGATGGGAAAGAAACGGACCAAGGTCATACACAATGTGTTAAGCAAACAATACAGAAGCGAAGAAGACGGATAGTAATTTATTTAAATAATTTTCCGTTGTCTTCTTCCCATGTCCGATTCTGAAAGATACGACGTGGTAGTTATTGGCGCCGGACCGGCGGGATTAACGGCGGCGGTGTTTACCGCGCGCGCCCGGCTGAAGGTGCTCGTTATCGGTTTCCCGGAAAAATCCATGCTGGCCAAGGCGCAGAACAT
>DATDYG010000055.1:0-4197 GCA_035289085.1 Candidatus Bilamarchaeaceae archaeon
TATCCGCACCTGGGGATACCCGCTGTTCCTCGCGATAGGGTATGTAGCCGGGCTGGATGATTTTGCAACTGCTTTTTTGCAGGTGTTGGGGGACGGCTTTGCGATTTTTTTGATGTTTAGGATTGGAGAGCGGTGGAAGGCAGGAAACGAGGCAGCACTGCTCTACGCGATTTCACCGCTGTTTATTTCGTTTTCCTTCAAGCTAGTAAGCGAGAGCTTTTTCATTTTCGTTTTTTTGGTGGCGGTCTGGCTGTTTTTTAAGAGCATGGACAAACCGGATAGAAAAATATTGGTGATGGCGGGCTTGGTACTGGGATTTTTAATTTTGGTTCGTCCCATCGCGATTGCATTTCCGGTATTTTTCGGGGGGGTATATTACTGGAAGCATCGGGAATGGAAGGAACTGGCGTATTTACTGGTGCCGGCGTATGCCGTGGCCGGGCTATGGGTGGTGCGGAATCTCGTTGTATTGAATGAGCTATCTTTTAGCCGCATTGGAACGATTAGTTATGCCTGCTGGACGGGCCCGTTGCTGGCGAATGATCCACAGGTGGACACCCGCCCATGGGGCAATGTGCAGGAGGAGCTGGGGCTGCGGCATCCAGATGCGTGCACCCGACAATCGTATGAAACCGTCCAGCGCGCGGCAGAGGTAACAACGCAGATGGCGCTGCACTATCCGTCAGCATATGTAAGGCATATGGCCAATGCCGCATTGCTTTTGTTTGCTCCGCAAACACCGAACTATGTTATGGATATTTTAAGCCAGGAACGGCCACATCTTTCGCTTATTCTATTTGAGCGTGGGCTGGATAGTTCATACCTATGGGAGCAGGTGACCCGGAATGGGGTATATTTTCTATTGCTGGTTATTTTTTCGTTCTACCAGCTTGTTTTATATGCGTTGTTTACGTGGGGGGTGTGGAAAAGCAGGAAGGGGTGGGTACTGCTGGTGTTGGTGACGGTTATGGCAGCGTATATTGTTATACTTCAGGGCCCGCAGATCTTATTTTCGGGCTATCGCTACCGTATGCCGATTGAGCCGCTTTTAATAATAGGTGCCGCATTCGGATTGAAAAAATTCCTGGAGGAAAGGAAATGGAAGTAGCAATAGTATTGCCAACGCTTAATGAAGAAAAAGGCATTGCAAAGGTACTAGAGGAACTAAATGCACTAGGCAAAGGAAAATGGGATATTTTTTTAGCTGATGGCGGATCGACGGATAATACGCTAAAAATTGCAAAAGAAAAAAAGGCAAATATTATTAGCATTCCTGAACGCGGTAAAGGAAAGGCGATAAAGCAAGTTTTTCAAAAAGTTGATGCCAGTTATTTGATACTGATGGATGGAGATGCAACTTATCCTGCAAATGCTGTGCCTAATTTGCTGGATGCATTAAAGCAATGTGATGTGGCAATAGGCTCAAGATTTAAGGGAAAAATAGGAGAAGGTGCGATGAGCGAAGTAAATAAACTGGGCAACCGGGGTCTGACGCTGCTGGGAAACCTGCTATACGGAAAACAGGTAAGCGACATGTGTTCCGGCATGTGGGGATTTCGGAAGAAGGCGTACAAACACATGGATATTTCAGCAAAACGATTTGAGTTGGAGGCCAATTTTTTCATCGAATCGGCCAAGGGAGGTTTTAAAATCTGTGAAGTGCCGATAGTATATAAAAAACGGGAAGGAGAAGCCAAGCTTCGCGTACGTGATGGGCTGGCGATTGGTTATTTTCTCCTGTCCAAACGATTTTGAGAGATAACCATGGGAGAGGAATTTCACTGGGGAACCAAAGAATGGGTATTGCTCACCGCACTTGCAGTCGTAGCGCTTAACTATACCATCCTGTCTACCTTACAGCAATTGCCCAGCCCCATCTATGGAGGAGATTATTGGAACCATGTAGGAATGCTCTACCATTTGTATTATGGAGGCAGTATATTGGAAAATGGGCAGATGGCCGACGAGATTCCATGGGTGCCGTGGTTTTACCATCTGGCGATGACGGTGCTGGCATGGGTATCCACGTTGGATCCCCTACAGGCAGTGATATGGGCCAATGTTCCATTCATTTTTTTGAGTGCGTGGCTGCTCTACCGGATTATGCACCGCTTTACGGATAATATCATCCTTATTGTAGCTGCTATGCTACCTCTGCTGGCGCTCTATCCGATATTCAAGTATACGGATTTTGCTTTTTTGGTGGTGGGACCTGCGTTGCTGCTTGCATGGCTGCGGTATCGGGAACAGCCGGACCGTAAAAATATGCTACTGTTGATGGGCGTAATGGTGATTGCGAATCTGACCAGTCCGCAACTGCTGATTGCCAGTTATATCGTATTTGCATTAACGGTAGCGATGGAAGTGCATAAGAAATTCGGAAAGCAGGTACAACACGTCGTTACGCCGGATGGCATTGTCATGCTGAAGCCGTATATCGCCATCTTTGCGGTTTCGTTCATCGGGGCGCTGCTCTACTGGTTCTGGCCGTTGTTCGTGTACCAGGGCCATACGCCCAATGATTTGTTCATTTACGGATGGGCTGATTTCACCAAGGTGAGCGAGCAAATTAACTTCTTTTTTGCTGTTTTGGGCAATTGGTTTTGGCCTTTTCCTATTTCTTTCGGTGGCGTATATAGGCTTGCGCTGCTCGTAGGTGCATATTTTCTTGTAAAAAACAGGATGGAAAACAAATCTTACGAAACTGCGTTCATTTTCTTCATAGCCGCCCTGGTTGGCGTGAGCCATCATTTTATTACGTTTAATTTATTCCATTTCCATTTTGACCCGGGCCGGCCGTTCCAGATGCTGGAGATGCCGCTGTCGGTGGTGCAGTTCGTCTTGGCAGGCGCATGGTTACAGAAGAAGATAGAGAATAAGCACGTCGTCGTATTGCTGTTGCTGATAACCGGGAGCATGTACTACGAGGCCTTTACCGCGCGACAGAATGACAGTTATTATTTGGGTGCAGCGCAGCCGCTGCTGCCGCAGATGGCGGAATTAAGGCAGTGGATCATTGCGAATACCAATGTGAACGACGTGTTTTTGACGGATAATGAGGATGCATTCATGATGAACGGGCTGACGGGAAGGAAGAGCGTGAGCTACCGCCGTACCCATGCGCCGATTTATACGGATATGAACCAGCGCATGCTGGACAGTTCCATCATATTGTATGGGAATAACGATGCATTGAGGGAGGAATTGCTGCGGAAATACAGGGTGAAGTATCTGTTATGGACCATTCGCTGGTTTGACAACCAATATCAAGTTACGACCGAGGGACAGGTGGCGGGATTCTTTGATCCGTTCATGGTTCCGTACAGATCCGAATACGCATCCTATCTGCAAAATAATGGTGTTAGCTACGTACAAGCCCATACGTATCTGGATCCGGCATGGATTCCGAGTTACCCGACATATGATGTGCTGGTAACCATGCCGGCCAGCGGCGACTTGTTCCATCCGTGGAATGAAGGGCTGGACCGGCATTTGACACCGGTGAAGCAGGTTGGGATGACGGATGCCAACGGGAATCTCATTCCGTTTGCAATAATATACGAGGTGCAATATGATTAGGAATGCAGATGTAACAATCGTCATTCCATGTAAAAACGAGGCGAAAACGCTGTTGCCGATTTATGCGCAATTGAAGAAACAGGGGTATCGGATTCTTGTTCCCATCGCCAAAAACAGCAGGGATGAAACCAAAAACATATGCGAGCAGAACAGCATTCCGTATTTCATGGATTCGGGAGGAGGTAAGGGGGTAGCGTTGCGCGAAGCCATCGATAAGGTGGAAACGCCATATCTCATATTTTTTGATGCGGATGGTTCACATGACATTAAGGATATCGCCCCGATGGCGGAGAGGCTGGAAGACGCGGACATGGTCATTGGCTCCAGATTGCAGGGAGGGAGCCTGGAACTGTACGATGGGAGCCTGGAAAGCTTTTTCCGGACGTTTTTTACGATATGCATCAACCAGATTGTGAACACGCGGTTTGGTTCCCGTGTCACGGATACGCAGAACGGCTTTCGCGGAGGAAAAACAGCCAGCCTGCGCAAGCTGAAACTGCGCAGCAAAACCTTTGAAGTGGAAACGGAGATGGTAATGAAAATGCTCAAACATAAAATGAAAATTGCGGAGATACCTGCACGCGAATATCCAAGAAAATTCGGCGGTAGTGGCGTCAG
>DATDYG010000056.1:0-9457 GCA_035289085.1 Candidatus Bilamarchaeaceae archaeon
TTGTTCTGGCCGTAAAACCGTAAAAAGGCCTGATCTCTGTACCCCGAATCATACAATACCGCCACTAACGCATGCGGTATCTGGGCGCAGGAACCGCCTCCTTCCAATAGCGCCTCGGCCATCCTTCCTCCGGGAACACCATGATAATTCATATGGCCAAATACCGAAGCAATGGTCTGCCGCACAGGGTTGCCGCTGCGCAGCAGCTCGTACACCTGCCCCCAATATCCCTGATAGAGCCTTCTTGCCTTCTCCAGGTCAAACGGTTTTCCTTCTTCCTTTGCATCCAGGTAATTGGCACGTAATATGAATTCTCCTAACTGTAACTGCCCCTGCTTCCGCTGCTCTATCGCCTCCTGCACAAGCTTCTTCCGTTCCTGCTGGATTCTATACTGCTCGTATCGCTCCATCCAGCCTGCCAGCCTGTTTCTCAATGGGCGGTGTTTGTATTCTATTACGCTCCCGCCTATCGCTCCATGCAAGGCCGTGGAAACGGCCAGTGCGGCAGCCATTCTCCTGAATCGCATGGATATATAGGGTACGCAAAGGCTTTTATTTATATGTTATAGAAAATCGTGGTAAATGTTATTTATCCAGAAATCATTTAATCTTTGCATTCACAGGCTTATCCTATGTACAAACAATCCATCGTAGTTAGGAGCGATCTGAAACTTCCCAAGGGGAAGCTTGCCGGGCAGGTCAGCCATGCTTCGCTTTCTGCGTTCAACCGCCTCCTGCAAACCCATCCCGATATTTCCCGTATCTGGTTAAAGGAAGGGCAGAAAAAAATCGTATTGAAAGTTTCGGATGAAGCCGAACTGCTGGAATATTTTGAACAGTGCAAACGGGCCGGTATCCCCTGCGACCTCATCCAGGATGCCGGGCTTACCCAGCTGCCGCCAGGTACGGTTACCTGTTTCGCTGCCGGCCCCTGGGAGGAAAAGGCATTAGATAAAATCCTGGGAAAACTAAAGCTGCTCTAACCCACCTGGATAATCTGCCCCAGTCCCTTGTCCGCCAGGAAAAAGAATATCACCGCCGCCGTGGCCATGAACGGGAAGTATTTTATCCCGTAAATCCACCGCCCGGTACGGATAATCCCGATCAGCGCAGAAGCAAGCATGCTGGTCACCACCAGGGCTACCAGCGAAACCTGGGTCACATCCTCGGATGTCACGCCCAGTTCGCCGATCAGCAGCGGTATGCCTGCCGTTGTCGCATCCTCAAATCCGATCTGCTCCTGGACCTGCACGAACACCTCCAGGAAAAAGGCCGAGATGGACAGCAGGAAAGGCATCACGATAACGACGACAAACCCGATGAAGATCATGTACGTCCGCGTCGTCGAGACCAGCTCTTCGCGCAGATCCTGGATCTTCCGGATCTCCTCTGCCGTAGTCGTAAGCAGACGCGCCAGCTGGCTGCCGGAACGTACGCCCTTCAGGAACAGCCCAAGGCTTCGCCTGAATATCGGGGAATCAAACCGTCCCCCCAGATAGTTCAATGCATCCTCCAGGCTTCGTCTTCCGCCTACGCCAGCAGCTGCCCGCTTCCCCTCTTCGTATAAATCCCCGAATTCCGGGCGAAGCGCCTTTACGAATGCACCGAAAGGCGTCATGCCTGCACGTAAATTCGCTGCAATCAGCATCAGGAAATCCGGCAGCAGCCGCTCCAGTTTCCGCGTACGCGCAAGGATGCGATAGTACAATCCCAGATAGAACAACACCACTATCACTATCCCAATGCTTGCCGCCACCGCAAGGGCCAGCCACGGCTCGTTGAAGTTGGATGCCACATAGTATCCTATCCCGCCCAGGATGGAATACATCAACAGAAGAATGAACCGGCTCCCCACCCAGACGGCCGCATCCTGGGGATAGCCGGCATGGGCGATCTGCTGGTCCACCCCCTTCAAGAAGGTTGCAGGGAAAATGCCCCCAAATCGTCGTGAAAGCGTCATATGCTATCCTCCGAAAACCCCCGGGCGGGTGCTGTGGGCATATCCGATGATCATGATCTCCAGTACAAAACTCACCCCTACCAGCATGAAAATCGTATTCTTTTCTATGCCTGCACCGGTGAATACCGAAAGCAGGATCATAAACGTGACGCCCAGTGAAGGGATGGCGGCTGCGATCAGCATGTAGATCAGCATGATAAAATTCAGGTTGGAAGTATAGGTGGCAATCCGCCGGTAAATGACCTTTTCCAAACTCGCCACGATTCCGGCCAGCGAGTCCGCTACACTGGCACCCGAATCCAACGCGTTAATAATCTGCCAGATCGCCCGTGAAAAATAATCGTTCTTGCTTTTCAGGGCTGCATTTTTAAGCGCTTCGCGCTCCAGCATCCCGGCCTCGATATTCTCCACTACCTCGCTAAAACTCTCGCTCACATGGCCGTAGTCTCCCCGGGCGATCTGCCGGATCGCCTCAAACAGCGTCGCCCCACTCTTCACGTTCATCACAATCTCCCGCAGGGCGAAGAGCAGCCGGTAGTTCTCCTTTTCCACGATCTTTTTTTGCAGAATCGACGGATAGGCGATGTGCAACAGGAACGCCAGCGTAAAGAACAGGATGCCCAATGCCGCTGCCAGCAAGCCATCCTCTTTTTTCACCAAAAACAGGAGGACATAAAAAAACCCCCCGAACAGCATGCCGTATATGAGCGCCGAAAGGAACGCGCTTCCGGCATACCAGGAAGCCTTGACCCTGATATCCAGCGCTTCCAGCTCCTCCTCCAGGGCAAAATGGATGTAAGAGAGCGGCCGGCCGATAAATTCCATTCGCTTGCCAATGCGTTCCATCTGGGCAAAAGAGAAAAGTAAGAGCGGCATGCGCTTGCGTTTCAGCGGCATGGTTCCTTCTACTCACTTTAAGTATTTTAAATCTGTCTAAACATTACTAAAAAAGAAAAAACGTGGTTAGATACTTATGACGGTTCCTGTTGCTGCAGCTCGATATACGCTTCGAAAGCACGCGGCCACGCCTTACATCACGGAGGCCGCGCAGCGTGGAGCAAGAGTTGTCAGATGCGGCATCGGCGATCCCACTGCATTCAGGGGCATTAAGCCCTTCCCTCCTTTTGTAGAGGCGTTAAGAAAGGCGCATGCGGACCACTTTGGCTATGCGCCGTCTACCGGCCGGCCGGAGTTGCGCGAAGCCATCCGGGAATTTTTCATCCGCCATGGGCGCACCGCGCCTGTTAATGTTTTCCTGGGCGCGGGCATCAGCGGCATCGGCAACAACCTGTTCCGGGTGATATTTGAAAAGGGCGACGGCGTTGCCATACCACGCTTCAGCTACATCCTCTACCATTTCCATGCTGCGATGAACGGGTTGAACGTGCAATCGGTGCGCCTTAATTCCTTCGGTGTCGTGGACGTGAGCCATCTCGAGCGCCGCATCGATGCCTCCACCCGCATGGTCGTCATCACCACCCCGGGCAATCCGATCGGCACCTGCGTTCCTCCGGAAACATTCCGGGACATCATACGCATCGTAAACGATAAAGAAAGACAGTTCAACCATCCCATTTTCCTAGTTGCCGATGTCATCTATGAACCTTTCCGCCGCAACGGTCCTCCGCTTGACCCCCTTATCTTTGCGCAGGAGTACGGCCGCATCGGCCCTACGCTATTACTGGACAGCCTATCCAAGGTGAAGATCGTCGCGCCCGGTGCCCGTATCGGCTGGGCGGCGGTCGAATGGCCAGAGGGAAATTTCCCTGAAGAAAGGAAGGAGTTCCTCGAATCATTGGAACGGCTCTTGCTGCCTTCTTTGGGAGAAGTGCCTACACCGATGCAATACGCGCTGCTTGCCACGCTCCAGGGCATCCTGGCCAATCGTTTGCTGGAGGTTCAATACATGGAATTTACCAATGCCCATATACGCGAAGTGCATGCACGCCTCGATGCAATGCTGGCAGGATTGGCGGAACGCGGCATGGAATTTCCGGCGTACTACTACCACAATCTCCGCGATCCATCCAGGGGCGTTAATACCGATCATGTCACCAACAGCCTCTACCTCAATTTCGGCATGCGCAGCGATGAAAACACTGCGGAAGATCCGTTTGCCGCCCGTCTTGCCCGCCATGGTCTGGAACACGGCACCGTCATCGCGTCCACGCCCCTTGCCTCTTTTGTTCCCGAAGACCAAACCGCCGGCCTGGAACACTTTACGCGCATTACGGCCTTGTGCGATCCGGAAAACCAGGCATTCTTCTTCCAGGCGCTGGACCATTTCCTGGAAGATAACCCTGGAGCCCGCCCATGAGCGTTTTTCCAGCAGAAGATGAAATCCTGCAAAAACTGCGCCCCCTGCTAAAAACCGCTGCAGAAAAATTAGTGGAAGCCAGAAAACAAAACCGTTTCGTCCTGTTGCGTTTCCACCATGATGCGGACGGCATCTCCGCCGCTCTGGCACTTACGCAAGTTATTCCGTGCAAGGCACTGCCCCAGAATGCCGCTGCGTATACTGCACGGGACGCGGTGCGTGACCTGTCCGCCCTTCATCACGAAGAACGTCCGCTGGTAATTTTTCTGGATTTCGGCAGCGGTCCGGAAAGCATGGAAGGATTGCAGCTGTTGCATGCGGCTTCCATGGAAATACTCATCATCGATCACCATCCGCCCGGGCCGGATACGGAAAAATACGCCTCGCTGTTCATCAATCCCTGGCTAATGGAAAAAAGCGAAAAGGCCTCCCGCTACCCTGCAGGTTATCTTGCCTGTGAAGTAGCCCAGGCAGCAGGTGCTGCTGAAATAGATGCCCTGGCACACATCAGCTGCGCCGGTGATAAGAGCAATCTGCTCACTGTTGAAAAACACCACCGGGACGCCGCGCTGGTGCTGGATTATCTGGCCATGCACAGCGACTACCGCAGCTCGCTATCCTTCTACAAGGGCGTGCTTAAAAGCAAGGAGCTCTTCCAGTCGTTGCTGCAGCAGGCAGGGGAAAAAATATCCGAAATTACCAAGGAAGCCCAAAAACAGGCCAGGGAAAAACAATTCGGCACCGTACACGTTTCCATGCTCGATCTCAGCCACCTGCTTGCACGGTATAATTTTCCCAGCCGGGGTAAAATAGCCACCTACCTCATCGAGCGGCTTCCCCTGGACGAGCCGCACATCGTCATCGGCTACAGCGGCCGTTTTATCGTATTGCGTGCCAACGATGCGGCTATGCGGCACGGCATCCGGCTCAATGTTTTGGTAGAAACGCTCAAATCTTCCATGGCATCGTTCATCGAATCCGGCGGCGGCCATCCCAAGGCTGCGGCCATCCGCGTCCGCGAAGGATTCCTAAAAGAAGTCGTGGCAGCCTTTCTGGACCTGCTGGACAAATAGTTACTTTTCATGATAAAAGATGACTTTATAAAGCTTTCCTTCCATAAATATAATACTAAGAATAATATTTACAATGAGGGGTGAAAATATGAGTGTTACAGCAGTTCAACCTGTTCAAAAAGAAAGAGTCCGGGGCCCTTATTTACGTGTATTGGTAAGCAGCGCAAATGGTGTTCCTTTTGAAAGAGCATTAGTCTTGGCAGAAGGGGCAAATGGAGTTATTGCTTCTAATAAAAGATTGGATAAAGCATTAGTAGGTAGTGGTGAGTGGCAACGTGTTAAAGAAGTATTTACTGCTTGGTCTGGCACAATGACTGCTTATGTAGCACCTGGCCAAAGACTAGGTAGGCAAGTTGAATATACTGATTTTGGAACTAATTATAGATGGGTATTTTCTGTTCCTGAAGCGCATCAAGATAAGACAAATGCTATTTTAGTTGCAGAACATCCTGATTATACTTTAGAATTAGATGGAAACAACCGGGTTGTTCATGCTGCAAAAGTAGATTTGGTAGAAGCATTTCCTGTTAAAAATGATTGGTATTTTGTTGACTCAGTTCATGGAATTCCAACTGGAAGAGAAGTAGATTCTCAGGATTCTAGATATTTATGGAGAATTGATAAGAGGGTTGGGCCTGTGGCCCGCTACTTCTACGACAACACCCTCTACAGCAGGCAGTCCGCCGGCCTCTACGACAGGCCGTCCGACGGTTACGGGGTGGCGGTCGAGGCCAGCGAAGCCGGTCCAGAGTATCGCAATTCTCTAGCTGTTCAGCAAGCTGAACACGCGCCGCTTGAACCAATGCAACTAAGATTAACCCGGGAAGGCCCCGATACACTAATTGTAAAAGGAACACCGGAGCAATTGGATGCCGCTGTACAATTGCTGGGGCGATTAGGCCAGCAAATAACCCATTAGCCCGCTTCCTGCAACGCTTCTAACTCATCGATCGCTTTATCCAGATCGTTTTCCAGCAAGTCGTCTTCTATCTCGATGGAACCGTTGCTCACATTGGAGGGAATGAGCGTAGTATTGTCCGGCCCCCCGATGGGCGACGGGGTGGAGGGCAGCGTCTGCACCGTGTGCAGCAGTTCATCTTCCGGCTCTTCCAAACATCCGGCCAGCAATGCCAACAGCAATAACAACCCGTATAGGTATCTCATTCAATTCCCAACCGCTCGGTGGCCTGTGCCACGAATTCCTGCCAGTCCTCCTTCAGCTGCTGCACCACCGCTACCTTTTCCTGAATGGTATGCGCATTGTTGAAGGCGATCTTGGCCCCGCTGATGGCAACCATAACATCCACGACATCCTCCTCCGGTATGCCGAGTTCCATGAATTCTTCCGCCTTATACTCCAGGTTGTACATCCGAAACTTGACGAGCTGGAAAATCCGTTCCCGCATCTGTTCAATGCATAATAGTTTCCGGCTGCCGAATTCTTCCTGGCAGGCCTGCAGCATGGTGCGTACCTCTCCGTCTATGCCCAGTTTTGGCTTGATGCAGTCTTCCCGTTCCGCGTCGGTTTCCAGGTTCCTGCACGTTTGAAACAGACGATACGTTTCCACGCACTGCTGGCGCGCCGTTGCCCCGGTTTCCAGGCACTCTTCCGGCGTATACACGACCACCGCGCCCCGCGCTTCATCGGATAATCGTAAAATGCACTGCAGCCGTCCGCTCCGCGTTCCCTGATCGCACCGGCTTTCCGCGATGCCGCTTTCTTCCTCACTGCAAAGCGCCACACTCACCGTCGTGTCCTTTATCTTGTATCCGGTACGGGATGCCTGGATGTAATATGCCCCACTATCCGAAATCGTGAACGTCACTGCCCCGCGCACGTTTGTCTCCGCGTTTCCTGTAATCTGTCCTTCATGCTGAAGCTGGACATCCATCCCCTCGATCGGGTTGCCGCTTATTTCCGTGCGTACCTCGAGTACATTGTCCGGACAGGAAAACTCCGTGGTTAGATCGTAGTCCAGTTTCGTGCTTCCGCTTCCTCCTCCGCCCCCTCCGCCGACGGCCAACAGGAGCGGAATCGCAAGCAAAATCATCAAAAGCCTTCGCATGATCATATATCGTATAATAATCTATTTAAGGTATGAGCATGCGCCCCCTGGAGAATCTCGAATACGCCTATATGGTACAGGAGCTACAGCCACTGGCAGGCCGGCACTTTTCCAAAATCTATGACCTTGGCGAAAACAAACTGCGCCTTAAAATAAACAACCACGATATCATCGTCCATCTCGGTTACTGCCTCTATATCGCCCGGCATATCCCCGCATCGTCACCCCTGTCCAATTTCTCGCAAAAAGTGCGGAAAGAGCTGGAAGGGAAAAAAACCGAAAAAATCTACCAGTTGAATGATGACAGGATAATCATTTTTGATTTCGGCAGCCATCTTCTAATCTTTGAAATGTTCGCAAAAGGAAATGCCCTGCTGGTTTTTGAAGATAAAATCATGGCATGCTATCGAAACGAGCAATGGAAGGACCGCATCCTAAAACCCGGCCAGCCTTACATTCCCCCGCCCAAACCCGGCAGAATGCCGGAAAAACAACCCATTCGCATTGACGGCAAACCATTGAGCGAGAGGATTGAACAATCCGTGCTTGCAGAACCCGAAGAAAATCCCCTATTGGAAAAACTCGACCGCCGCTTGCAGAAACAAAAAGCGGCTTTGGCACAAAAAATCGAGGAAGAAAAGGAGATGAAACAAAAAGGCGATTACCTGTTCGCCCAATACGAAAAGGTGCAGGCATTGCTAAAACTCGCCCAGGAAAAAGACTGGGATACACTGGAACGGCAAAATGTTAAAATCGATCCAAAAAGAAAAACACTGGAAGCCGATCTTTAATCCTGGCGGCTGACCATATACTGTTTCAGTATTTTTTCGGCTTTCCGGGGCTTGCTTACAACTACGCCGATGACGGTGTTTTTGCCATCGCGGGAAAGCATATGCACGTTCTCGATGTTGATTCCTTCCCTGGCCAGTGTAGCCGTGATCTTGCTCAACTCTCCGGGCTGGTCGGTAAGCTTCAGCACCAGCACATTGGCTTCAGCTACCCGGTACCCGTTTTGCTCGAGAACGGCCTTTGCCCTTTCCGCATTTTTAATCGTTAAGCTGATCACTGCCTTTCCAGCGGCGACATCCACGCCAATCGAGTCAATATTGATCTTGGTCTTCCCCAGGATATAGGAAATATCGGCCAACAGCCCTACCCGGTCGTCCGCTACTACGGTAATGGTTTTCATAGATCCACCTCATATTTTATACATCTGTAAATACGGTATTCCTCCAATATACAATACCTGCGTTTCTTCTGCCAGCCCCATTTCAATGGCTATCTGCGTAGCCTTCTTTCCCACCAGATTGGCAGAGCTAAAACTTTTTAATGCCTGCTGCACATCCGCTTCCTTTGCGGACTGGCCCACGTAAAAATTTTTATACGTCTTAAGATCGAGAATTTTTTTCCCCTCTCTTAAAACCCTGCCCACCAAAGCCTTATCGCAGGCCGCCACAATCCTCCCCTGGCGGGTCTCGTGGACCTTCAAATACATTCTACTATCTCAGACGTTAAATTAAAAAAGGCATGTCCCAGGCGTTATTTGATTCCTGCACGCTCAAGCTGTCTGGATACGATCCTTGCCTGCATCCTTTTCACATCATCTACACTTGCATCTCTTTGCATCTCATCCATATCCCTGCCTATCTCCGCCAGTGCAGGCTCCAGGCCGGCTTTTCCTCCCCTATGCATACCTACTAATCTGTTTGCAGCAAGAAACTGCCGGTAATCCGAGCATTCCAGCGCCATTTCCTTCAATACACCCAGCGCCGTCGCTGCCCTGCCGTTTTGTCCGCCTGCAACCTGCCCGAGCAGGTCTATAACCTCGTTCCAGCTCCTGATCCTCTCTGCTACCTTGGGATGCAGCAACGCCCGCATAAGTGTGTGTACGTCTGTTTCCATACCACTTATTGCCCCTGCAGCCTCGGTTTCAATAAGCTTGCGCAATCTCTTTACGGTTTCCAGTTCGCTCCCGTTCACCGCCTCCCTCTCCTGCTGTCTTGCAGGCTCTGCCTGCGGGGATTGTGCATACTGTGCCACG
>DATDYG010000057.1:0-10798 GCA_035289085.1 Candidatus Bilamarchaeaceae archaeon
TGGGAATGAGGGATATATTGGGTATACCCTGCTGTCACCGGAGGAGTTTCAGAAAACCAATTTCTATCAGGCATGCGGGCTTGCCGATAGCTCGTATGACGTGCTGGATATCACGCCCAGCGTATCCTGGATCGATTACGATGGCATGCGGCAGGTGTTTTCCGGACGTTTGTGGTTGAGCGGGCCAGGCGGTAGGTGGTACCCCTATCTGGACGATTTAGGTGTCAGCATCCCGCCGCTTTCGGTTGCGCACGGCTTCGTCAAACGCCAGGAAGCCATGTGTGGCTCCGGTGACGGCGACACGCATGGCAAGTACTGGTTCCCGCGGTATGTTCTTTTCCTGAAGGATACGGCCAACTGCAAGATGACGAACAGTATGCCGAAAACAGAGGCATTCGGATGGTGTGAAGGATGCAGTTATCTAACCATGGCCCAGCAGGAGATGCTGGCCGGGGATGGGTATCGCAACCTGGAGGAGCGGCGATACCGCCGGAGCAGCGGAAGCCCATATAGCACAGCGATTAAATGCCTGGAATTCCCAGGGGCGGACGGCCCTGGCTGCTCGCTGGAGCATGGGGATGGGACTACGGAATTTATAGCTTTTGATGCACCATTGGACCAGGAGCCTGAATCGCTGTACCTGCTGGAGCAGCAGGCCACCTACCTGAAGGAAGGTGTATTGCCGGTGCTGGATTTGACAGACAGAAGCAATTGGCAGGAGGTTAACGGCGGCGCCCTGGCCGCTGCCAGACGCAAGATCAATAATGCGCAGACATGGATGGAGTGGGCATCGGGTGGCCCGGGGTCCGGAGGGGCCATTGCAGCATTACAGGAACTCATAAGTAGGATGGGGCGGGGGATAGGGGACTTCGGCTACGAGGAGCTCATCCGGACCCTGGAGGACATAGGCCAGCGGCTGGACAGCGCAAACATGGAATTGGCGATTACCAGTGACCAGTTGATAGCAGCGGAGGCCAGACTGTCAGACGACCGGCCTGCAGCCATGGGAAGCCTGGCCGAAGCCCTGCCGCATCTGAGCAACGGCGCAAACAACGTTACTGCGGCGTATAACCGGATGATACCCATATGCGACGGCCTCTATGGGGAGTCGTGGCTTGGAACGCGGATATATGATCCAGGTATTTGGGCCCTGACCCCCCTGCCGGACCTTTGCAACGCAATGGAGGTGAACATCTTCACCAACGTGGATGAGGCACGGAGGGAGATAATTGGCGAACTGCATCAGGTGGGAGATGGGGTGTTACCGCGCGGACCGACGATATTGATCGTGGGTGAGGTGAACGAGAGCGTGGATGAGGATGAGGTTGCATTGATGAAACTGCGCGCCAGTATCGCCAAACAGATATGCGGAAGATGCCTGGTGGGGATTCAGATAGACAACGGCCCGTCGGGAAGCCTGGGCGGCAAGGAACGGTTTACCAAGGATTTTGTTGCGGCGGAAAAGCTGCCGAATATCGATCCGGAATCATTGAACAATGTGGACGTGATCGCCATCGGCGTTTATCCGCATGAGTTTGTACAGGAGAATTCCGCGCTTTGTGGGAGTGATGAATTGTATGAAACCGTGCTGGAGGAGCTGCGCATATTCGGACGGCATATGCTGAGCGAGCCGGTGGAGAAGTTTACCCTGGTGAGCCGGATGGAGCTGGACAGAGACGTGGAACCGCAGTGCTGGGAGGATACCGGAGGGGAAAATATAAACGAGGATCCGGTGTATCGCCTGTTTGGCACGCTGGCGGTACGGCAACGTACGCTAACACAGAATGGTGTCCTGGGGATGATCTACTCTGAAACAGACGCGCTGGAGGAAACAGTGAGTGGAGGACGAACGTACAGCGACCAGTTCTGTTCATTGGAGAAGGCTTCGCGTTTACTCGTTTCGGATCCGGCGATCACGGTATATAACCAGATCGAACTGCAGGACGAGGTGACATGCCAGCAATGCGAAGCCGACGAGATATCGAGCGGCGCATGCAGCCGAACGTGCGGCAACGGGCGGCAGTGTACGATGCCCGAGGATGTGCCGGTAGATGGGGAGGACTTTTACCGCTGTCCGGATCAGGGATATCCTGGCCCCTCCATACCCTGCTCCAGCATAGAAGACAAGAATCTCGCCTGCCAGCGGGTATACGGGGACGGAAGGGTGGAACAGATACGCGTTCCGATGAGCGATCTGGATGCGGGATTCCCGGATGTGATTGCCAGTATTCCATATGGCTACCGGTGCAACGTAGACGATGAAACCGGACAGTATACGTTCACAAAAGTGGATGTAAGAGGCAAGGCCGGGGCACCGATCATCTTTTCCTACGGCAGCAATGCGGATGAGGATTGCGGGGTGCCGGATTTCAACCTGCCTGCACCGCAGCAATGTTCGGATACGAGCCTTCCGATCCGTGACTACCGCATCCAGTGCCAGTTTGAGGACGGACCGCCGGATCCCTGGCCGCCTCCGGCAATGCTTGAGCTGGAAATTGTGGATGGAGGATAAATATTTTAATCTCGCTGAATGATAGGTAGTATATGCGTGCACTTGCCATCATGATAGGTATGCTTGTTCTGGGCAGCATAGTGTACTCATTCGACTTAGGAGATGGAGGAGGGCTTCCACCAGGCATGCTGGAAGAACTATTGGGCAGTTGCGGCGTGTGCGGAGTCATCGATTTTCCGGATTCCTTGATCTTTGTATCCGACAATGAGAATGCGCAAGAGTTTCAGGTCACTCTGGTATACCGCGGGGAAGAAGGAGGCCTGGAACGGCGGCGGCCGGTAAAGGATGCACCAATCATGGTATACGTGGAGGGTGAGGTAGAGAACGAATTGTTCAGGATATATACGGATGAAGAGGGAAAGGCGCAATTTAGTTATGAAGATTATACGGAGGGATGCCACGATTTTCAATTTGTGTACTGTCATGACAGGTGGAGTTGCGGGTTTGATGAATGTTTATCCAGTATCGGCGTGGATCCGGCGGAATACGAATCTATGGGAAGCATACCCCTGGAGAGCGGCGAAAGCGAGCCTGCAGGAGCATCGGATCCGGCTGCGGTGAGGCCGGTTTCCACTTCAGCTACATATTGTCCGCCGCCCCCTTCGCCGGCAGGCATCGAAGCACCGGTATTCTGTTTGCCGCTGCTGCTATTGTTTGCATTGCTGGGGGGTGCGTTGTACATGAGCGGGAGGAATCCTTTTTCCGGATTTGATTTTTCCGCTCCGCGTTTGCACAAACCGTTTCAATACAGTGCGCGCGCACGCGGAATGAGTTTCAGCATGGCCGGCATTGCGGCCGCTGCCGGAAGCTTAGCCGCAGGTGCGATTGCCATAGGAAGCGGAAAAAAAGGAAAGGACGAGAAAGGCAAGGAAGTGGGTGGAATAAAAGGCGCATTGATGGGAGCGAACGAAGCAGTGAAAGGAGGTGGAGGCGGGCAAACGATAATGGGCCCAGGGGGGGTGCCATTGGTAGTAGGTGGACCGCAGGGGCATAAAGGTGAAAGGGGTTCAGAAAAGGTGCAGGTATCGGCCACGCCCAAGGAAACCATTATCAGGGCGGTTCCGTTTTTGGGGCGGGCACTGGGCATGGAAGGGGCGCCCCTGCTGACACGGATCGGATTCGGGCTGGCCGACTTGGTGCAGCACAGCTCCTTCGGGGTGTTTGCACGGTCGATTGACCAGATGACGACAGGCGGCAAGGGCAACTGGCTGGATGCGATTGTAAAAGGAACAACGCTCATGGGACTGGCAACAGCGACCAAGGCCCACGGCGAGGCAAGGGGGTTCCATACACTGGAAACAAGGGAAGGGAAGTTCCTGATGGACTTCGATCCGAAAACGGGCAGGGTAGGCATCTACAAGGAGAACGAGAAGGGAGAGCGGGTCGCAGTTGAACCGGGCAAGGCTCCAAAAAACGTGCAGGAATACGCCAATGATATCCCTTCGCAATACAACGTGAAAACCGATAAGGGCGAATTTAACGTTATGTACAAAGATGGGGAGGGGGACAGGCAGGGGACGTGGGTGGCATACAAGGACGGGAAGGAGACGGGTATTGCGGAGGCGCCGAAAGAAGTACATGCTGTCGTGAATTTCCGGAACGGGCAGATGGCCGAAGCGGCCTATGTGATCGGCACGGAAGCAGGACAGCAGGCCAAGGAGCTTCAGGAGCAGATCCAGGCCAAGATGGATAACCTGGGGATCAACGCAGGAGACAAAATAAGAGAGGCAGGGAAAAAGGAGCTGACGGCAGCAGACCGGCAGCAGATCGTGGCTGCGGCACTGGAGAATGTGCCGCCGGAGAAAGCGGCAGACATCGCAAAGGACATGGAACGGTACAACCAGCTGCAGGCAACGGCAGGCTCTGCCCGGCAGCTTAGCATCCAGCTGACAGAGGCCCAGGGCAAAATAGCGAAGGAAGGAATGAACAATGTTGCGGTCGATGTGAGCAGTGCAGGTGCGCATGCAGTGGGGGAGGTGGCCGCAGCGTATGCAGGCGCGCAGCCACCGGTTATAATGGATCCGAAAACAGCGGCAGAAAAAGGCATCAGTGCATCTGATCAGAAAATCTTGCAGACATTCATCGCGCAAAACAGTACGGTAAGCGATACCGGGGGGATTAAGGCGGTGGGCGGCACCTCATTCGCGGCGGCACTGGGGGAGAACCGCACCCTGGAGGGTGCATTCGCCAACAACCTCTACGTTAGTTCGGCTGCCGGAATGGGTTCGGTTGGTGGAAATGCTGGCGGGATGCACATGAATGGTGAGGCAGACTATGCCGCCACCAAGATGCGATTGTACCACAGCGGCATCATGGACACGCCGGAAGAGGCCAAGCGGGTGGATGGTTTGGAACCGCAACAGCTGGGTTACGTTAAACAGATGATGGATGCCGCCAGCGGCGAGCATGTAGTGAAGACGGTCAAGGGGCTCGAAGTGCCCACTGGAAGAGTGGAGTCTCTCGAAGATATGAAACCGATCAGGACGCAAGTAACCGAAGTAACCGCACCGCAGGATCCGCGCTTCCAGAAACAGATCCATGGGATGGTGGAGGATTACATCAACAACCCGCAGGCCCGCCAGCCGGAACACCGGAAGAATTACGACAAGATGATGGAGGGGGCAGCTTCGACAGCAACGGCCGCGGCTTCGGCCAAATACCTTTCCAAGGCAGAAACCGCATCATTGGTGGGGTTGAAGAGGATTGAGAAGGAGATAGAAAACTATGGGAAAGCCAGGAGCGATGCGGCCCGCAGTATGGTGGTGCAGGAGACCGTCCATGCTGCGAAAAGAGTGGAACAGGCAGTAGCGAAACAGATGGCCAGCAAGAAGCAGGACTAGCCGAAGGTGAATGCATACGCACGGAGTGGGCCATGGATACGTAGTTCCAACGTGTGGGAGGAGTAATCTGGCCCGTTAACGAGGTTGTATAACCGTTCTTCGCTTATCCGGGCCACACCATTCTGCACATCCACGCCTTCCGCCTCTGCGCCTATTCTTTGCCCATCCAAAAATACTTCCAGTTCGGCGTCCCCGGCCATCACCAAATTAACGACCTTTGCATGATATTGCAAAATGATTTTTCCGTCTTCGCTTTCCAGCACCATGTGATCCGGTCCGTTTTGCCAGGTGCCGGACAGGTAAATGAGGTTGGGTGCAATGGAATCCGGTTCTGCAAAGGAATAGCTTTCGCCTGGCTGCAGGAACGGAGCGTTGCCGATGGGTGCGCGGCGGAAAGAATGCCCAAAATAAAGTTCCGGCGTACCGATTTGGAAGAAATTTACATCGGTGGCATTTACAGCCGCATGCGTACGGGTAATGTTGGTTTGTTTTAAGTCTTCCAATGCGGCAACAATCTGCCGTTCGGTTTCATCATACGCCCCTTCCCCGAAATGGGTGTAGACGATGCGGCCTTCCTTGTTGATGAGATACTTGGCCGGCCAGTAACGGTTATGATAGGCGTTCCATGTAGCATGGTCGTTATCAAGGACTACAGGGTAGGGGATGCCATATTGCTGGACGGCAGCTTGAACGTTTTCCAAACGTTTTTCAAATTCGAACTCCGGCGCATGAACGCCAACAATAAGCAGTCCATCGTCCGCATATTGCGCGTGCCAGGATTTCAGATACGGCAACGTGCGTATGCAGTTGATGCAGGTATACGTCCAGAAATCAATGAGGATAACCTTTTGCCCGACATGCTCGGAAAGCGTGAACGGCGCACTATTGATGTAGGCTTCAATGCCCTGCAGCTCTGGCGCCTCCATGCGAACAGTGGTATCGGAGGGTACGGCAGCATCGAGAGAAGGCAGGGCATTAAGGAATACAAAGAGTAGGGCCACGAGAACAACAATGCCGACCAAAAGCTTCCCTAACTCATGCATTGGACAGGAATCCCTCCGCGAGGAACAGGTTGGCGACGACTACCAGCTGGTTGGTGAACACCAGGATGCCCAGGATAATGAGGATGACACCCATGGCATAATCAAAGTATTCCCCCCATTTGCCGTGGCGGCGTATGAAGCGCAGGGCTTCGGGCGTAAAGGCGCCGACTGCCAGGAACGGTAGTGCCAGACCGATCGAATAGCTGAGCAGCATGCCGAATGCGCTGCCGGGCTGGGTGAATGCGAGCGTAAGAATGCCACCCAGGATGGCGCCCACGCACGGCGTCCAGCCAATGGCAAAGGTCGCACCGAACAGGAAGGAGGTGAGGTAGGCGTATTTTGTTTGCACGGGTTTAAGCCGGCGTTCGGCTTCCAGGAAAGGGATGCGGATAAGGCCAAGGACGAACAGGCCGAAGATGACGATGACGATGCCACCGATCCGTCCCATCCAGAGCTGGAGATCATACGAAATATCCCGCAGCAGGCTGTTCAGGAGAACGCCGGCCAAGCTGAATACGATGGAAAAGCCGAACACGAAAAAAAGCGCATTCAGAAAAATTTTAGCGCGTTGGACTGTTTTGAACCCGTTGGATTGGAGGTCCTTTACGCTAACGCCGCCTAAATAAGATAAAAAAGCAGGTATGAGCGGCAGCACACAGGGTGAGAGGAAAGAAAAGAAACCTGCCAGGAATGCGGCGATTAAAGTGATTTCCACCACTAGGAACGCGCCTCCGTAATGGCAGAACGTATTTCCCCGCTGGAGATGGGCGAGAGGCTGCGATAGGCTTCTTCACCTTCGTCATTTAGAATAATTGTTGTATGCTGGTAGGGAACACCTAATGCCCGCGTGATCGCCCGGTCTTCGTCCGTTGTTTCCGGATCGTTGTAATGAACTTCAAACCCTACCACATTATCGTACGCCATTTGGTTGAATGCAGAAAAGATGTCTGGCCGTTCGGCAGCGCAAATCGGACACCATGTCGCGTAAAAGTACAAGTAAATGGTTTTGCCTTCGCTACGAGCGCGATTGAAATCTGCTTCATTGTAGCGGAGGTAGGGGGTAGTACTGCCGGCGATGCGTTCGCCCTGGTAGGTGGGAGGGGAATGTTGAAGGGGAGATGTTTCTGAAGATACAGCAGGAGGCTCTACTGGGGATGGGGAAGTTTCAGGCGATGGGATTGGCCCCGCAGGAGCCGGTGGTGGAACGCCCATTGGGGATGTCTCAGGATTAGATTGGGTGCACCCCAGGAAGAGAAGGCCAAATACGATTATCAGGATGATAGAATCTTTCATTGAATCACTTCCGGCTCACATACAACAGGGTGGCAAATCCCAGCATCTCCAGGATATGGATGAGGATGGCATATCCAGCTACGTCTTCGTTGTAATAGGAGCTCATGATGAACTGGAGGGATAATGCGATGAGGTTGTGGAGCAGGAAAAAGGAAGCGAAAACGATGAGGCCCAATGTGAATGGGGCTTTCAGCGTATTGTAGTTGCAGACATACAGATGAAGCAGTACGAGTAATATGATTATGTTAATCGCATTTACAATACTGGCCAAGGTAAGGGGTTCCATGGATTAACCAGCTTCATCTGCTTTTTTAACCTTGCCCCAAATCTCATTCAGGATTTTTTTCCTGGATTTGGTAAACGGACTGGGGGAGTATAATTCGCCGTATTTTTTCTCCCGGTCAACTATTACGATATCGTTTTCCACCAATATTTCCAGGTGATGCTGAATGGTTTTGTAATCCAGATGGAGTTTTTTGGCCAGTTGATGCGGATTGGCCGGGCGTTTAAGAAGCGTGTAGACGATGCGCAGGCGGTTCGGCCCGCCTTTGGTTGCTCCGAATAGATACCAGAACAAAGTGTCGCTATCGCCAAACATGGGTTAAAGATAAAAGGAAGATATAAAAATAATAATCCATAGAGTTGATTATGCCCATGGAATATGATATACTTCTTCGTTTTTTAGCTTCTGCCATAGTGGGATTAGTTATCGGATTTATGCGGCGGCACAAGGCAGCCGGGCTGCGGACGTTTGCACTTATTTGTTTCGGAGCCACGGTTTTTACTATTGTTTCCATAGACCCGCGTCTAGGGGCAGAGGATCCTTCTCGCGGTATTGCACAGATTATCGCGGGCATTGGATTCCTGGGGCTGGGTGTGATTTGGAAATATGAGGGAAGGTTAACAGGACTGACCACGGCAGCGGCCGTATGGGTAACGGCTTCGCTGGGGATAATGGTGGGCCTGGCATTCTGGACCGAGGCCTTGGCCGCGACCGCGATTACGATGGCCATACTGTATTCCAAAGAACCGCTGGTAAAGGCAAAGATCGAGTAATAGCATCAGGAAAGCGGCAGCAGTTTTTTATTTTCCGAATAATCCACCGGGATCTCCACCACGCACAACTCGTTGCTCCGCGCCGCGGTGTTCAACGTTTCTTCCAGTTCCCCCGCCCGCTCTACGCGATAACCCTGGACTCCGAAGCTTTCGGCCAGTTTCACGAAATCCGGATTGGTAACTTTCACGCCGAAGGGTTTTTTTCCATGGCGGATTTGCGCCCATTCAATCGCACCATAGGCATTGTCGTTGAAAATGATGACGGTAAATGCAATCCCCAGCCGTTTCGCCGTTTCCAGCTCCTGCATATTCATGAGAAACCCGCCATCCCCGTTGGCAGAGAAAATTTTTTTGTCTGGAGCAGCCAGCTTTGCACCGATCGCACCGGGCACGGCGATGCCCATACTGGCGAGCCCATTGGAGATAATGACGGTGTTGGGCCGGTAGGTGGCAAAGAGACGGGAGATCCATAGTTTGTGCACCCCCACGTCCGATACCAGGATGTCTTTTTCCCGCATGGCTTTACGCAATGCAACCAGCACATGTTGGGGTTTGAACGGATAGCTGCACGTAAAACCGGTGCGTTCCTTTTGGATAAATTCCTTGAGATATCGGGGGGCAGCGTACCGGCGCTTTTTAATATGCGGGGCAAGTTCCTGAAGCGAAAACTGGAGACTGCCAACCATTTCCACGGCTACGGCATAGTGGGCGTCCACATATTCGGCAGCGATGGTGTCGATGCAGATTATTTTTTTGTTTTTGTCCGGATTCCATCTGGAGGGGGAATACTCCACCAGATCGTAGCCGATCGGAATAACGACATCGGCCTGGTGGAATTCTTCCAGGATGTGATCTTTGCCCGGCAGACCCAGCGTTCCCAGGGATAACGGATGCTTGCTGGATATCGTTCCCTTGCTCATGAAGGTTTTGGCTACGGGGATGTGGGTGGCCTCGGCAAAGGCGATAAGCTCGCGGTGTGCCTGCATGCGGACAACGCCATTGCCACAGAGGATAATCGGATAGCGGGAACGATTGATGATAGTTGCCGCCCTCTCAATGGATTCGGTTGCGCATCTCCCCAGGGGTAAGGAAACGACGGACAATGGTTTTTCCTGTGTTTTTTGGGCTGCAGTATCGTTGGATAGTTCGATGTGGGTAGCGCCCTGTTTTTCGCGGATGGCGGTGCGGAACGCCTTGCGCACGATTTCCGGCACGCTATCCGGTGTGTTGATGCGCGCGTTCCATTTGGTAATGGGACGGAAAGCCTGCACGATGTCGATATACTGGTGCTGCTCCTGGTGGAGCAGACGCGAATCGGCCTGTCCGGTAATCGCCACCAGCGGGGAGTGGTCGAGGTTCGCGTTGGCTACCCCGGTTGCGAGATTGAGGGCGCCCGGACCGAGGGTGGAGAGGCATACGCCGGGCGCATGTTTAATTCTTCCATACACATCCGCGGCAAATGCGGCCCCCTGCTCGTGGCGGGTGGTGATGAAGCGGATGGAAGAGGAGGACAATGCATCCAAAAACTCGATATTTTCCTCGCCGGGCAGGCCGAAGATGTATTCGACTTTTTCGTTTTCCAAGCATTGTACCATGAGTTCGCTTACTTTCATAGAATTACCTTTAGGGGGCGGTTATTTTTTTTGTCCAATGGGTAAGCGGACCGGTGAAATGGGAGGCGGCGGTTTCAATCCGGCTTTCGGCCTCCTCCAGGCTTTCGCCTTTGGCCAGCAGCACAATCGTACGTTCATGGGTGGTAAAATATTTTTTGTTTTTTTCTTCCAGCGATTCCACGTAATATTTCACACCCGCATCCCATACGGCACGCTCGTTCAGATCGATTTCCTTTTTCTTCTTGGGCTTTTCCGGATAGCCTTCGGGAACGAGGTATTTGGCCATGGTGGGGGTATCCTGAAAAGAAACCGGTTTCAACTGACCGTCTACCATGGACTGCAGGATTTCTGCCAGTTCGGTATGGAGCAGCCCAAAAACGTTCAACGCCTCCGGATTGCCCAGTACCGGACTAAAATTCATGAGAATCGGGCCCCTTTTTG
>DATDYG010000058.1:0-15594 GCA_035289085.1 Candidatus Bilamarchaeaceae archaeon
GCAACATCTCTTTTAAACGAAACAACGGATTGAGAATCTGGCTCGAGAGGCAATATAATGCTATTGGCTGCATACGAAAAGCTACCACCCCGCATATTCGGACTCCATCGAACAGTAGGGCCATATATGCCAGCGCCATAGCATGCTTTAATATCACCTAATTCATTTAATTCTACGCGTTTGGTAGTTTTATCAGCTGGCCAGGTGGCAAGAGCAAAACGCATGCACCATTCATCTTCGCTTATTCGAAAAATTCGTGGTGGCGCGCTATCTCCGCCTTGAGAATGGTCTTCTGGACGCTTAGGACGCATAAATCGCATAAAGGTTTTTAATAGCCAAGAACTTATAAACCTTTCTTTTCCATTAAAATCCACATTGCCAAAGAGTAATCTTTAAATATTCCCTCTGCAGCATATTGCATAAACATGCTGGATGTTGTATGGTTTGACAGTGAACCAGACCCAGGCATGGGCGACCGGTCGTGGCCTAAATTTATTTCCCCTATTCCAAGGGTACTTAAAGGTTTTCTTCTACAGATGTAATCGAGGAAGGATTAGAGATGGCGGGCATACGAAGAATGGTGCTGGATGTGCTGATACCCTTACAGATATCGACGGTGGAGCTCGCCCAGAAGCTCAGCAAGATGAAGGGAATCGAAGCGGTGGACATTCTCATCCAGGAAACGGAACGGCGCGTTGAATCGGCGAAGGTAACGATCGAAGGGGACGAACTGGACTACGAACAGATCAAATCCTTCCTGGAAGGCAGCAGCATTTCCATACAGGGCGTAGACAGGGTTGGCGCGGGCAAACGGAACCCGGGTTGATGGTTTGCTATCCTTTGTGCGAAAACATATGGAAAATTTCAAACAGTATGACCGCATCACCCGCATGAGCACCATCCTGCGAAGATATTTCGTGATGAACGCGTTTGACGGTGCATTAACGATTTTTGGTATTTTGATCGGGTCCTACGTAGCCGATGTGACCGATCCTGTTTTGGTCATCAAGGTGGGGCTGGCCGCCGCCGTTGCCGTTGGCATTTCCGGCTTTAGCGGCGCATTCTTTACCGAACAGGCAGAACGGAAACGGGAACTGCAGGAGATAGAACATGCACTGCACCGAAAACTGGATAAGACGCATTTGCAAAAGGCCTATTACTTTGCCAGTGTGATAACCGCGGTCGTAGACGGGTTTTCCCCGTTTATAGCGGCGCTCTTTATTCTTCTTCCGTTCTTTTTCTATCCGCTGCTGGAATCCATGCAAACCGCGTACTACGTTTCTTTTGGCTTTTCGATTGTTTCTTTCTTTCTTTTGGGCATGTTCCTGGGGAAGGTATCCCGTGAGAGCATGCTGGCGACAGGTGCAAAGCTGGTGCTGGTAGGAATTGCCTGTATGCTCATCATACTGGCACTGACATAAGTATTTTTCAAACGGTTACTTCGCACAGGATTTTTGTTCCGTGGAAATCGGGATGGATTTCGGCATGCAACGCGCTGAACCGGGCGCGCAGCTGCACCGTGGTCCCTTCTTTCACTCCCCTGGATCGCAGATCGTCGGCCAACCGGTTGTAAAAGGTCATCACGATGGTGTTGTCCAATACCGCCCGCACCATGGCCAGGGGCACCTTTGTTTTGAATTGCAGCGGCTTCATCATCTTTTTTCCGGATTTTTTAATCACCTTATAGAATAGCAGCTCCACCTTTTCGCCGGCAACTGCTCCTCTTTCGATCCGTCTGCGGCTGACCATAAGGTATATTGTACCCCAACGCATATATATTTCCTTGTTCTTATAGGCGTATGCCCCTGGGAAAGGCCGCATATTTGAAGAAATTGACCAGCCACATGCGTTTCCGGAGCGTGGATGTGGGTGAGAAGTTGGATGGCAGCAGCCCTCCGTCCGTTTTTGTTGGTCGCTCCGGCTACCCGAAGGTATATATCGGCCCCATGCTCACCCCCCAGGAAGGCGATACAGCGTTGCTGGACCTGCCCGAGGCATGGCTTCCGCAACAGAAGCAGCAGGAGGATATCGTGCAATTCCGCCTGCAGCTGGTGCGGGGGAAGCAGCGTGTGGACATCAAGGACCTGGACCACAAACTGGTACAACAGGTGCAGGAGATATCATTGGCAGAACGGGCGATTGATGCCGAAGCTGAATTTAACCATAAACCCCGCGGATTCTTTTTCAATGAGGAACATCAACCGTTTGGTCCGAGCGCACCCCTGAAAAAATTCGGGGTGGGGAATGTAAGGTGGGAGCCAGGACTGGAGAAGACCTTTTACGATACGGATTTCAAAGCCGCAGATGCGATGATTCAGCTCTACCAGAATGGCCTGCCATTGTCCCAGATCCAGAAAGCCCTTTCCATGGGAACGGTGGGCATGGGAAAAAACCGTAAACTGGTTCCTACACGATGGTCGATTACTGCTTTGGACGATACCGTTGGAAAACATTTAGTGGATGAAATACGGTACAACGAAGTTGCGGATGGATATGCGGTATATGAATTCACAGCCATGCAGAATTATTTTGCGATACTGTTGACGCCCACGCCGTGGCAGTACGAATGGATGGAGGCGTTTATTCACGTATTGGGCAAAGAAGAAGTGATTTTCAGCGATTGGGAAGGATTCCGCGGAAAGAAGGAATATTCCTCGGTAGGCGGATGTTTTTACGCCGTGCGCCTTGCCGTAGCAGAGAAACTGAAAAAAGAAAGAAAACAGGCAGGTGCGATCGTCTTCCGGGAAGCGTATCCCGGATACGTGCCGTTGGGAGTATGGTTATGCAGGGAGGAAACAAGACAGGCACTGGCCCAGGTTCCCAGGCATTTCGACGGTTTATCCGCTGCACTGGGTTATGTGGGCTCGAAACTGCAGTTTCCGCTTTCGCGGTTCATAGAAACCAGCACGCTATTGAAGGATATGCGCAGCTATAAGCAAACGGTGCTGACGAAGTATTAAACCCCGACCATCATGCGCAGGACATCGCGCAAGCCAGGGGCAAAACCAACGATCATGATGACGAGCGCTAGATAATTTTTGTAGTTTTCTTCCGCATTTTCCTTGTGCAATGCATCCACGATGAAATAGGCCAGCAATACCTTGAGGAGATAGAATGCGAAAAAGGTGCCGAAGAGCTCGCCGATAAACCCACCAACGACGTGCTGCTCGCCGTAGGAGATTCCGGTGAAGCCCGGGAATATATCGATGGCATAAAACGTAGCCGCCCCATCCAGACCATGGCCGGCCTGGACGAGGGTGAATATATTGTTCTGGTATTTCTTATGCACGTAATACGCAGGTATCGCCATCAGGAAAAGGATCGGAATCGCATGCAGGGCATAATTACCTAAAAACGGGAGAATGACAAGGAAATGCGGGACCCACAGTGCGATGCCGACGTGCCCGAGGTATTCTGGTTTTTTCAGCAGGTAGAGGATACCCAGGCTGAGCAGCAACAAGGCCGCGGTAACGAGATATACGCCGGGCGAAGGAATGATGTACGCATCGTAATCGTACCATCCGATATCGTATACAAAGGCATGGAGCGGGCTGATCGAAGGAAACGTATCCCATACCGCTCGTTCGGAAATATCCGTCACAATCCGCATGGTGGAGCCCAATAGAACAAAGGCTAGCACACCGTAAACGAAATGCTGGTCCACAACGATTTTTTTGCGCTGGAAAAACAGCCATAGAACATAGACGGCCAGCAATGCAATGAGCGCGTAGGTCAGGGTATTCACGGGGTTGTATCCTGTCCGTTCAATGATGGGCTCCTGATACCAATGGTATATAAAATCTGCGATCGCATTTGGGGCATGAAACATAGGGGAACCATTAGCATGAAAAAATTTATAAAAAGGGTATCCGCGGAGGCGATCGTAAAATTGCTGGACGAAGCCGAAAAAAACGCCGCGGCCCGCCCGGCACGGGCGAAACGCTACGTGGAGATGGCGTTCGCGCTCATAAAAAAACACCGCACCCGCCTCTCTCGTTCCCAGCGTCTACGCTTTTGTAAAAAATGCCGGAGCTACTGGATACCCGGGAAAACCGTAAAGATCATTTTTGAACATAAACGGAACGCCATGGTGCTGGCATGCCCATGCGGCGCGAAACGACGGATCATGCTTAAATGAATATGGTTTTTAAATGTCGTAGAGGGATAGTGGGTATGCGTCTGTATTCTTTGATTGCTTCGGATCTGGCAGCAGTAGAAAACGCGATGAAACGGCTCTTGAAGAACAAGCCGCCGGAAACCTACGGCGTATTGCTTCCATTCATTCGGAACGGGGGCAAACGGCTGCGGCCGGCGCTCCTGCTGCTCTGCTGCCGCGCATTGAAGGGCAATAGGAAAAAAGCCATACAGATGGCGGTCGTATTGGAAATGTTTCATAATTTTTCGCTCATCCACGACGATCTGGCAGACGATTCCCATTTTCGCCGGGGCAAACCAACATTGCACCGGCAATACGGCACCGGCATTGCACTGAATTCAGGCGACGCATTGTATACGCTGGTATGGAATACCTTGTTGCGGATGAAGCTGCCGGCTACCGACCGGATCGCGTTGGCACGACTCTGCAGCCGTACATTCCAGGACGTGACCGAGGGGCAGGGGACGGAACTGGCATGGTACCGGGAGGGTAAATTCAATATCCGGGAAAAGGATTATTTCCGGATGGTGCAGGGAAAAACAGCCTCGCTCATGGGGCTGGCGTGCCAGATTGGTGCACGGAGTGCCCACGCATCCATACGGCAACAGAAAGAACTCCGCCGCTTTGGAGAAAAACTGGGACTGGCCTTTCAGGTGCAGGACGATATCTTGAATATTTCCGGCAGTTTTAAAAAATACAAGAAGAAAATCGGGGAGGACATTACTGAAGGAAAACGGACTTTGATGGTGATCCGTACCTTGCAGGCGGCCACTCCCCGCGAAAAACGACGTATGGTACGCATCGTTTCTTCCAAAACGCGGGATCCGAAAAAAATCGCGTATGTCACAAAATTGTTTGTGAAGTACCGTTCGTTGGAATATGCACAAAAAAAAGCGCGGCAGTTTGTAAACGAAGCCCGCCGCATGCTGTACCGGCTGCCCGAGACACGTGAAAAGAAAGCGCTGGACGCCCTGGCCCGTTTTGTGGTGGAACGGCAGGAATAAGCTATTTAAACATTTAGTACGAGATAGGGATATGCAACCCATGCAGACAAGCATTGCCTTATGCCTTATTGCGTTTGTTGTGTTTTCCTCTGCCTCCTTTGCGTTTTCAGTGAACGGCTACTTGTATTACCATGAGGACGCGCTGCAGTTGGTTTACGATGAGTTTACCTATAACGGTGTTCCTTATACGCTGGTGAAACTGGGTGGAAGGGAGATATTTTTGCTGAAGGACGGAGAACCGGTTGAGAACGTAACCAATATCCGGGATCCGCTCCGACAGCATTACCAGGAACTGTATTATCCGGAACCGGATGAACTGCAACGGATACGGGATTTGCTGGATGCCTATAACCAAAGCCGGAACGATGGGGAATCCTTTCCAGGCAGGGAGGAGGCCACCTGCCGCTATACCCTATTTATCGACGGGCATATTACGATTGGACAGGAGATTATCCAGTGCGTGGATGATGCAAGCTGCCAACGCAACGCCTTGCTGATTTACCAGGCTTACCGGGAAGGAGTAGGTTTTGGAGACCCCTCGGAGGTGTTGCCTATTCTTCAACCTTTTGCCTATGCCATTAACAGCAATGAGGAGATTATGGATCAAGCGTTTGCGGGATGGGAAGGAATAAGCGACAGCACATTGGAACCGGCACTGCAATACATTGTAGATTCTGTCCCTACTCTTAGTAATAACTATGAAACCATCCGGACCTCCCGTTTCCGAACGCCGGTCAATACACCGGAGGACCGGCAGGCATGCATCGGTGTATGCTATGCGATATGTCCCCCCATTGCGTTCAATACCACTGCATTGGATTTGCTGAGAACCGAAACAACGGCATTGCTGGAACAAAGCCGGCCATTTATCCACCATGCAGAATTGAGCCAGCAGGTGGAGGACGAAACAAACGGGCGCCTGCAATTTCGGGAGGGGGAAAACCAGGCGACGTATTTTTATGACGTATTTGAACCTTTGCGGCAGAATGCGACTGCCCTCATTGATGAGGGAGACGAAGCCCTTTCAACGGTGCTCAACATCTCCCTGAGAGCCAAGGTAGACCGCTTGAGGGAGATGACACGGGAGATCAACCAAACCATTGAAGCGCGCAACTTCACAATGATAGAAGATCGGTTGGACGAATACCAGCGCCTCATGCGGAACGTGGAAGACGGCATTCCAGGAACATTGGATTATTACATGGCGTCGCTGGAGGCCAAGCAGGAAGCATCCACCATGCTTCTCCTACTGGAAACCCGCGACCTGGGTCCGACAGAATACAACGAAGTCCAGGAATTGAGAAATGCATCCGTGCAACTGGATGCCTTACTGGAACCGGGACTGACCACCAGTGATTACAGCAATATCACGCATACCTACCAGATACTGAACCAACGCGTGCGGAACGTACTTAAACAGCAGGACGAGAACCCCATTTACTTTTCGATGAATAAGTTCCGTGGATTGGCCCGCCGTATTGGCCGGGGCGTATCATCGTTGCTTACGCCCACGGAGTATCTTCCCACCACGCCCGAGGCCACTTCCAATTTATTATTGGCTCTGGCAGGCGTTTCGTTTGTGGCCATGGGCAGCCTGTTCCTGTTTTTGATGCTCACCGTATATTCGGGCATGGCTAAGATAAGCCGGATATCGGTAGTGGGAGGCGGTTTGGTTTTCGGCTTCCTGCTGTTCATTTCTCTTCTGTTCAGCGGTTCGCTTTACTACTTCTTGGACAAGACCACGCAACAATCCATGCTGGATGAATTTTTGTTTGACCTGCAATCCAGAAACGAGACATTTATCCTGGTGGATGCAAGCAGCGTAACGGTGAGCGTGTCCGGCGCGATGCTCAGTTGTGCGGGGGAGATAGCCGAGTCCATGCGGGCGAACAATAAGACGGTGCAGATCTATCAGTTTCAGCAGCAAAACTGCTTGCAGCCGGAAGAAGGCATGAGCACCAACCTCTCCGTGTGCGCGGAAACGCTGGACACGGCCCATTCGCTGTTTATACTGAATTATTCCAGCCCGCCCCAAACCCCGCGCTTTTCCTCGATCTTCGTTAACCAGATGGATTTGGCCGGGGATAAACAGTACTATCAGACGTGTTCGATCGCACAGATATTCCAGGACTGAGGATCATGAAACAGGCAGATAAAAGGATAGTTGTCATCGCACTGGTCATAGCGGCGCTGGTGCTGGCCTATGTGGTTATCTTTACTCCCTTTGCCCCGCGGTATTCCCCGGAAGGGTTTCCGGTGGATGGAGGCGTTTTCCTAGAATCCTTGAGAGATGTTTCCAGCGTATACATCGTGATGGATATCCGCCATGCGGCTCCAGAAGTCCGACAGAATATCCTGCAATGCGGAGTGGATTTCGCCGGCAGCCCGGGCCTCGCCAATAAAGAGATAACCACCATGGCTTTGGAGGAGAACAGCTGCGTGGGCCTGGAGGGTTCGGAAAGCGTAGCGGATTGTTTGAACGGGTTGCAGGGACAAACGGTATTGTATATCCAGCAGGGCGATCAAACCGCGTTTTACCCCCATGCGGTGATAGTGGGCATGGGGGAGGAATATGCTTTAGAAGACTGCCATGTCAATATAGTATGATGTTCCATATGCTTCCAAAAGAAACAATAGGAGTATTGGAGAAGACACCGGTAATCAGCGACACATTTTTTCTGAACCAGGTTCCTCCGGAAATCAGGGCAGACACCCAGAAGCTGTTAACAGCCCTGCATGACAAAAATCCAACGGCCCAGCAAAAGCAGATGCTGGTGGATATCGTCAATGCAATGGTAAAAAGGTATCCCATTCCCGAAAGGAGAGGGTTTGGAAAGGCGGCCCTTCCCGGCAACTTGATATTGGTGCTGGATACTACGAAAGAGATGATCCATCAAAAAGGATTTGACCCGGGCTTTTTGAAAGGTATCCTCATTGCAGTGGAGGGCCCTGAGCCGCAGAAAGTGCTGATGACACTCCAGGAAAAGGTTCCCGCGGATCCCGCCTTAGATGCCGCCCCTTCGGCTGCATTGTTTGAAGAAACAGCCCGTCGGATTCCCGCTGCCCTGCAGGAAATTGAACGAGTTAAAGGATACGCCTTTAAGGATGAGGGAACGATTTTTCGCACCCTTCGCCCCGATGAACAGCTGGAGAAAAGAGAAACGATGCACAGCTTTCTATTCGATGCGGAGGAGGTTTTGCAGAGGTTGATTTCCAATCCTACCTTTCAGCCCTCTATGCTGGGAAAGGAATGGAAAACGCTGGTAGGGGAGATGGAGCAAATCATCCAGGAGAAGGGCACGGATGCAAAGAGTTATTTTGGTCAGGTAAAAGCATGGGCACGGTTTGCACCCCTTTCGTCCGCCACTGGAACCGGCTTAGCAAAGGCATTGTTCGCTATCAATGATTACAGAGAGCGCAAGACGGGATACGATGCCGAGCCGGACATTTTATTCGGGTTTTTGTTAAACGGGAAGATCGCACCGCAAAATATAGAAAATGCGACAACGGAACTGGCAGAAACCATCCGGTTCCTGCGGACCAATGCCGGAGAATTTGAAAAGGAAGTGATGGAGAAGTTCGGGGAAGTCACACGGAACAAAACGTTCCGCGTTGAAATGCTTCCGAAATTCCGCGAGCCGTATATAAAGGCGGCGAGAAGAATCGCGGATGAACTCGGGCTCTTCGGGGAGGGAAGGGAAAAGACGGATGTGCTGCTGGACGTGCTGGACAACGTGTTCGGCGATCTTACTGTCACCATGAAAATGATCGAGGGGATCGATGAGAAATATGAAGAAGGGAAAATGCTGGCTGCCGAACTGGGGATAGAAAATGCCGATGCGGAGACGCATATCAATCTTGCGTACGGACTAGCGGCCATCGGAAAGGGGAAAACGGCTGCGCTGCACCGGCGATTCGGGATGGAGTATTTCATGCGCTATACGCCGGCCACCCTGGAGACGCTCTATGCTAATATCAATCCGAAGAAAAACAGGGGAAAGCCGCCTTTGTTTGTGGTGTTTAACAAGAACGACTGGAATGGATCTTTTTACAGTGCCGGACAGCAGCTGGATGCACTGCACAAATTTTACCGTGTAACAGTCATGGAAACGGACAACGAAACCGGTGTGTATACGGGAATAGAAGGCGCAAGCAGGGCCTATGGGAACGCGGATACATGGATTATCGGCGGGCATGGAACTGCGGACAGTATCCGGATGGGAAGCGGAGGGGAAGCGCAAATGCTGGACCTTAGCGATGAGGACGAACTGAGGAAACTGCAGGAATATAGCCCTAAAAAAATCATTTTAGTGGCATGTTCCACCGGGGAACACAAGAAGGCGGTGGGTGCGATGATTTCGCGGACCTTTAGAAAGGCCCGGCTGTTTGCACCCGACAAGCCGGCAGCCGTGAAAAAGTTCGTGCAGGATGAGAGAGGGGAAATCCAGGATGTGGAGTATACAAAGAAATCCGGTGTCGTGTTCCATGGTGGCCTGCTGGCCGCCAAAAACCGCTAGGCTTTGTATCTCAAGAATGCGCCTATCCCGGTGAATCCCTGGAGAAATTGGGCGCCTTCGACGGTGTTGGTCGAGATGAGAACGACCTCCAGCTTATGCTGCTGGGCCAATTCGATAAGATCGTCCAGCAGGTTTTTCTCTTCTCCTGCCTTCATTTCATTCCCGCATTTTCCACAGCGGACCGGTGCGACGTCCTTGACTGTTTTTTCTTCTTTGTTTCCGCAACTGCAGGTAGAGGCAACCCGTTTGTACGGCAGTTCCTCGGAAAGCAAAACCTTGTCCGCCTGGCCGTTTTGAACCGCTTCCCGCACCTGCTTTTCCCCGTAAACAGCCAGCCCGTCGTTCACCACCGCTTTGATAAACTGGTCTACCAGCATCTTTTCCTGTATGCTTTCCTGCTGGACGAGTAATTCCTCGCTCTTCGCCAGCACCTCGCGCAGACCGTATTCGTCCGTGTAGCCCGTATCAACGACGCCTAAAATTTTGAACTGGTAATTGAACGGCTTCATTTTTACCAAATTTTGCTTAGTAGGACCGGGCCCGCCTATGATCACCTCCTTCACATCGTGCGGCAGGAAGCAATCGTCCATGGCATGGCCCACGCGCTTGTAATAGTATTCGATCTGCTCTTCTACCAAGCGTTGGAAACGACGTTGGCTATTATGGACCAATAATCCATTGGCTAAAAAGTTTTCTGTTTCTGGAACCGTTAAGTCATAAAATTCGCCCTTTTCTTCTACTCTTATGTTTTTTGCTACTTGTGCAATGGTGGTATCTCCCTTGTAAATTTTATATAAGGCATCGTATACCTGTTTTACGCCTTTTTTACTGATTTTTTTCCTTAGCCTAAGAAGTATATTTCTCTCAAAAGCCTTCCTTCCCATTGCTTTTTTATCTGTGAAGAAGCCCGAACACCGGAAATCTCTGCTGCTTAGACCCAAGCTTTTAATCAATCGATAAACCTGTCGACCGTGAATGGGCATCTGGTCAGTGTATTGTTGCGATTTCATCTTTTCATTGCAAATTTTTGCCAGATATTTTGCTTTATCCGATCGTTTAAATCCGATTTGTTTTTTGAAATTGCGTAACGAATCTAAGTCCGTTATCGTGATATGCCACTGCGGTTTCCCCTGTACTTTTTTCTCCTTGAATGAAGAAAGGATTCCAAATCTTAAGAGAAGTAACTGGCATTTTTGTATTAGTTTCTTTGCCCGACCTGCCACACTTACAATTCTTCCATTCACATAACCTTCCGCATCAAAAAATCCTTTCAAGAATGCAGCTGCTACAGTATTGTTCGATTTTAATATTACACGGGGTATGTCCCTATTTTCTGTTTTTTCAATAACCTCTGCACAGTTGGATTTTACGAAATTTACTAGACGTAAGCTATACATTCTAATTTCATAAGATGCTTTTTTGGCAAAGCTGCCTCGTTGATTGGTTTTATTCACCTTCTTGGTTACAGGTTCGATCTGAAACAATTTCCCAAAAGCTTCCGTATATTTACCTACTAGCTCTTTTTTACCTTCATAAATAATGATTCTGTTTCCATCCAATGTTCCATCCCCGCATACAACCCCCATGAAGTAGGCTAATTCTTCGTCAAAATATCCGGGTATTCTACACTCTTTTGTCCAGCCCGTGTACTGTATACTATCCAATGGAACAGGAATACGTTTCCCTTTGTGTTTTACTCTTCTAACGGCTAAAAGCCGATCCCCCGTGATCAGATCTTTAGCGTATTTTTCCCGTATTCCGTATTCACCAATAACCAAGAAACGATGGAATGGAGTGGCTTTTATTTCAGTAGCCGGTGCATGTGTTTTAACAATATGGTAAGCCTTTGATTTTGTTTTAAATACATCTTCACAATAGCTACTCCTGATTCCGTGTCCTTTCAAGTCCATACTGAGGATTTTATTTCCTATCTGCAATTTTTCTATATCACAGATTTCCCCATCTTCCTTCTGAATTAGTGTTTTTGGAGCTAAACACTGACCCCCCTTACTTACCTTCTGATGAGCGGTGGAATGAAGATGCTTCAGCACCTGGAGATGAGTACCTTTCATGATGGCCAGCGTGGCATCCCTTCCGTCCAACACCACGATGCCATAGGCATTCTGGGATTCGACCATGCGTTCGAGCGGTTCAAGAAAAAATTTATTATCACAGCGATAGGCGCCTATACCCAATGGTTGCGGCGGTTCCAGAACAAACAGCTCAATATCGATTTTGGCCGGATTATCGGATATATTGCCCGCAAAAATGGCGATGCCGTCTTTGGGCGTCTGTCGGTATACCTTGAAATGCTGGAGTATTTTTTCCAATGCACCCATCACGTTTGTCCGCGTAGATTTGGACTTGATGTTGCTGGCCTGGCTCAGTTCCTGGCGGAGTTTGCCGGCCGTATCGTGCAGCGGGGAACCTGCCGGGATGTATACGGATATCAGCTCGGTGCCACTACCGCGATACTCGGCAAGTTTCTTCAACTGCCGTTTGAATTCGAACAGTTTTTCGTCCATTGGCATCTGACCTTTTGTATAAGGAATTAACCGGGTTAAAACTTAAAAATGGCAGGCTACTCTAAAATCTCTACGGCATCCACCATGCCATCGCCGTCCTCATCGAAACCCTCCACCACCTTGGACAGGGCAGAAGGATGGTATCGGTTGCCCTGATCGATGGTTTTGGTTTTTTTCAGGATAGCTAGGATGGCCGCACGCGTGCCGTGGTGATTGAGTCCGCCCAATAGGAGGATCTTGCTCCTCCTGGAGAATGGGTTGGGAATAAGCTCGATCACGCCGACGTTGCCCGTATACCGCTTTTTGGAAAACCGGCTGTACACATCCTGCATGGCCTGTTCAAACCGGATGGGCAGATGTGAATTGAGTTCTGCTGCAAGGATATTGACCTTGGGTCCCCCGGCTACGATGAGATTCTGTTTTTTATCGTTTTCTTTGGTCTGGGTGTCGAGGAGATACAAGGGAAAGGAAAACGAAGCATAATTGCCGAGCATCATCGCCAGCTCCAGAAACGGGAATTCACTTCCCCGGGCGCGGTATTTGCCGTGGGGATCCGGGGAACCGAGGATGAATTTTCCTCTGAATGTTTCATGTTCGATAAACGGCTGGAATATTTTAGGGGGCCTTTGGGCATAGGTAAATGGTTTCCACTCTGTTTCCAAGACAAAGGCAAAGCTTTCGGCGGTTGCCACGTATTTTTTGGCAATGCCGCCATGCCGCTCTTCGTACTCTGCAAATTTTATAAGATGGGTTTGCTGGAGCAGTTTGAGATGGTAGTACAATGCCTGGGCCTCCATGTCCATCGCCCGTCCGATCTCGGCCGCGTACATGGGTCTCCGGATGAGCAGCTTCAGTATCTGTAACCGCTCCTTGGACAATGCGGAAACGGCCTTGTCGCTGATCTCCATGCAACGCAGCGATTCGCCCTGTTCATTGAGCAGCTTCGTGTGAACCACCTAAAATATTTTTTTATTAGTACTAAAAATTTTATTGCATAGGTATTAAAAAGCTTTTCTTGCATGGGTATGCTTCTATGTGTGGAATCATAGGCATGCTGAAACGGCAGGAAAGCGAGGAAACGCTGCGGGAAGCCGCGCAGGCGCTAAAGCGCCTGGAATACCGGGGATACGACAGCTGGGGCTATGCGTTTTTGAACGGGGGGAAGGTGGAGATGGAAAAGAGGATAGGACGGATCAGTATCCCCAATATCCATTCGAAAGCCCGCGTAGCCGTACTGCATACCCGCTGGGCCACGCATGGGGGAGTAACCGAGGAAAACGCCCATCCGCACCTGGACTGCACCGGAAGGATTGCGGTCGTGCACAACGGCATTATTGAGAATTATCTGGACTTGAAAGAGCAGCTCATCCAGCGGAAGCACCTTTTCAAGTCACAGACCGACAGCGAAGTCGTGGCCCATTTGTTGGAGGAGACGGAAGGCAGCCTATACGAACGGGCCAAACAGATCGCGCCCAGGCTCAAAGGCTCGTTTGCGCTGGTGATCATGGATGCATCTTCCACCTCCGAGCTGGTGGCGATCAAGAATGAAAGCCCGCTGTGCATGGGCATAGGAGAAGACCGCATTGTTTTTGCCAGCGATCCGCTGGCATTCCTGGATTACACCTCCAAAGTGATTTATTTGGAGGAAGGAGAGCTGGGATACGCACGGCAAAATAACGGCAACTTTGAACTGCGGTTCTTCGATATTGCACAGCAAAAGGAGATTCAAAAACAACCGATTACGTTGCCCTGGAAAAACGTGGATAACGAGTTGAAAGAGTATCCCCATTACATGCTCAAGGAGATCTTTGAACAGCCCAAGGCGCTTTTGGCCGGCATGGACCTGGAATCGGCGCAGACCATGGCCGATGCATTGAAAGGCAGGCGCGTTGTCGTCGTTGCATGTGGAACTGCCCGGCACGCGGGCGTGATCGGAAAGCATATCCTGCATCGGATAGCCAAATTCCCCGTTGACGTCATCATGGCGCACGAAGCCAGCTATTTCATGCAGGATCTGGACCCCGATACGGTTTTGCTGGCGATTTCCCAAAGCGGGGAGACGGCGGACGTCATGGAATGCGTCCGCAAGGCCAAGGCACGCGGCATCCAGGTATACAGCATTGTGAACGTACCATCGTCCACGCTGGCAAGAGAAAGCAAATATGTGTTTTACATTAACTGCGGGCCGGAGATTGCCGTTGCAAGCACCAAGGCATTCACCAATCAGATCCTGGCGTTTTATTTATTGGCCTATATCATGGCAGGAAAACGGGAAGAAGTCAAGAAGCAACTGATAGATGTAAGCAAGCTATTGGCCCAGTACCTGCCCTATCTGGACCAGAAGGCGCGCGAAGTGGCGCTTTCCATCAAGAACAAGAAGCACGTTTACATGCTGGGGAGAGGAGTGAACTTCCCTATTGCGCTGGAGGGCGCGCTGAAGATGAAGGAAATCAGCTATATTCATGCAGAGGGGATGCCGGCAGGCGAATTGAAGCATGGGACGCTGGCACTGGTGGAGAAGGGAACGCCGGTGATTTTGCTCGCACCGTCCGATTATACTTATGAGGACAGCATCAGCAACGGGATGGAGACAAAGGCACGTGGTGCGATGCTGATCGGCATCAGCGATAAAGCCCATCCTTCCTTTTCCATCTGGACGGAACTGCCCAAACTGGAGAACCCGATTTTCTATCCCTTGTTTGAAACCGCGGCACTGCAGCTGATTGCTTACCATACAGCCGTCACACTGGGCAGAGATGTGGATAAGCCTAGGAATCTGGCAAAATCCGTAACGGTAAAGTAACCGGAGTCACCCTTCCTGCAGGATTTTTTGTATTGCATCTTTTTTATTTTCGTAGCATGGCATGCAGAACACGTAGGTATAGCCGCGTAAACTACCGCCAAACTTGCGTTTTTTATCGTCAATCTCCTTTTTGCAAAGGGAACATTCCTTATTTCCTTCAAACATATCGATCGCCTCTTGGATGTTTGGATAAAAAAATAAAAAAGAAAAAAAGTATGTGGTGAGTCATTCAGATTATTCTTCTGGTTCTGGTTCCGCTGGTTCTATTGGTTCCGGTTTTTGCTTTCTGCCCGCCATACCCACTCCCTCCGCTGCGCCTCAGGCGCATGTGCATGCGTCGTCCTTTTTATAGCGGCTGGCCGCTATTCTTAGCGCGAGGAAGTATTACAGCATATCCAGCTTAAAAGCCTATTTTTTCTATTCGATGGATTTTTTACGTCGTAGATCGAGGCCAAAAAGCGGGGGTAAAGGTTTAAAAATCGATTAAAGAGGTGATTAGGAGGTTTCTGTGGGTTTTTTGTATTTTTTAAACAGGTAATAGCCCAAACCACCACCTACCAAAACAAGGCCAGCCACCGGAAGCAGCAGC